>CAJKWK010000024.1 GCA_905203555.1 uncultured Lachnospiraceae bacterium | reverse complement strand
TTTATGATGAAAAGAACGGACTGAGCTACACATTGCATGGAGATTATTATCTGCCAGACCTGGAAATCAATGAGGAGGAACCTACATATGGGAAATATGGAATAATGCAAAAACAGATTTTGAAGGAACACAGGAGTGCCAGGTATCAATATCTGGTACTGACCGGGAAACTGACGGAGCATTTGAATCAGGTAGACAAAGAAGCAAGAGAAAAAGTTGAGATGCTGGTGGAGCAGATGGCTGAACGGTGGGGCGTTACGGAAGAACTAAAGACGCAGAATCAGATGGAATGGGTGAGAAGGATGAATAAATATTAGGTGTATAGTTGATAATCAAATTTATATGGAAATAATAACAAAATGAATTGACAGAACTTATGTTCGATAATATAATTATTTAAAGACGAGAAATAATGTACAAAAGAAAAAAAAGTGTGTATAATACAATCGGAAACTTATATATTATCATTGCTTAGAGGTGGAAAAATGAACGATCAATTGCCTTACGATGTTGACATTCAATTAGCAGAGAATGAAAATGTAGAGATTGATGTCAGTCATTCTGATGCGAATGAATTTGAACATAAGAGAGAATTATTGAAGAAAACAAAAATTGTTAAGCAAACATGGTCTATTTTAGAAATTTTTCAAAAAATTAAAGAAGGAAAACTTTTATTAAATCCTGAGTATCAGAGAAATGTAATTTGGGATAAGGCAAAAAAGACAGCATTTATAGAATCTTTATTTATGGGAATTATTATACCGCCAGTGTATGTTGTTGAAATTCCAGGAGATAATATTTTGGAGGAAAACACATATGAGGTAGTTGATGGAAAACAGCGTTTATCAACTATTGATGACTTTATAAAAGGAACTTTGGTATTGCAAGAGAAGTCATTAGAATATTATCCGGACTGGTTTGCAGGAAAAGCATTTTCTGGTATTAGACAAGAACATTCAGAAATGGTGAACGAAATGTTGTCATCTGTGTTAGATATATATGTAATAACTGCGAACTCGCCGGAATTTACTAAATATGATATTTTTTCAAGACTAAATAAAGGTGCTGAGAAACTAAAGGTGAATGAAATTCGTAAAGCAATTTATCGTTCTGAGACTTTGAAGATAATTGAAAATTATGTAAATGAACATGTAGAAGACTCGCAATATAAAATGGTTTTCACAACAAATGATATTAAAAGATATGAAGATTACGGTAGATTTTATAGAAGTATTGCTTTTTTTGTTAGAACAAATCCAGAAAAAAATTGTGTTGAACGATATAATTCTAGACCAAGGGAAATGATTAATGATGTTTTATATGATATACAACAAAGAAATATAATTATGGATCCGGAAAATGTATTGAGTATCATTCAGCAAACCATACAGTTGTTAATACGATTTAAAGAAAATAGTAACAAACAGTATTTAATCGATGCATGCATTCATTATGCAGTATTCAATCCACAAAAAGTCATGGAACTTGCAAATGCTATTGAGACAGATGACGTGATATTAGAGTCTTTAGAAAAATCACCTCAAACGACAACCAATGTTAATAATAGAGCAAAACGTGTTCGTGAGTTAATGAATAGTTAGAGATAAAAGATGAGTAACCAAAGAGAAATAACAGAACAATTAGATGCCTTAAGTATATATCATTTTCTGTTAAACTATACAACTTTAGAAAAAATGATCAAGAGTTTATATGTGGAAAAATGGCCTGACTTTAGTAATGAAGTTCAACAACGCCTTATGTTTTATCAAGGTGGATTGAATATGCAGAAGAGTTTTATAGAGTATGATACATATTCCGTAGTTACACAACATCATAAGTTTGATGTGGAGGCAATGCTTAATAATTTAACATTAAATCAAATGATAAAGGTTGAAAGAAAAGAAAATCAGATTTCAGAGTTAAAGTTTGATATTCAATCATTACAAAATAGGACGATTGTATATCCGTGTATTGATTGTATTTTGAAATTATTGAACATGCGGAATATATTAGCTCATAAAATGAATGACTTGAATTTTAAAAATAAAGAATACATTGATGTGCTAAAGAATGAAATTATACAGCAAAGAAACATAGGGTGGTTAAAGATGTATGACTTAAATTTATTATCAGAATCAGCACGATGTATTGTAAGTAATTATATATATATGAATATAATATATGAAAAACTTAGGAGTTGAAGAGATGATAAAACAATGGATAATTGAAAATATACCAGATTTTAATACCACAATACATACAGAGGAGGATATGAAGATAAAAGTCCTCTTACCATATTTAAGATATTTAGGATATGTAGATGAAGAATTAAGGTTTGAAAACGGAATAGATGTTCAGATTGGAACTAAAAAGACAAAAGTTTATTCAGATATAGAAGTAATAATCAACGGTAAAGTCGAAATGGTTATTGATGCAAAAAGACCTAGAAGAGCACTAGCTGAAAAAGATTTATTGCAGGCAGTAAGTTATGCTAAACTAATAGATACACCTCAAGCAATGTATGGGGTTGTATGTAATGGAATAGATTGCGTAGTGACAGATACATATACAGGAAGAAGAACAGTAGAAATACCAACAAAACCGCAACTGTTGAGAGCAATAGACAAGGCGAAAAAGCCTATTATGAAGGAAGTAGATCTTAGGGAGGTTGAAAGTGTTCTTTTTACATTACATAATTCAAAAGAACTATATAAAGTAATTCAAGATAGTAAAGATGTTATAGAACGTAGGGCATTGATTCGGAGTGATCAATCTTTTAGAGAGATGACAAAAGTTTTATTGGTAAAAATGAATGAAGAGCGAAGAGTTCGTGCCGGGGAGGGAAATAATAGATTTAATATAGATTATGTTTCATCAAAAGCCAGGTTAAATGAGGTTGAGGAAATAGTTGTTTTTAAAGAATTGTTTGAAGATGCAAAGGCAAAGTATCCTAATATTTATACGGATGAGAATGAACAGATAAATATTACAGATAATTTGTGTATATGTCATCTTATAAAGAATTTAGAGCCATTTTCTTTTCTTGGGACAGGCGATGACATAAAAGGAACAGTATACGAAATATTTTTAAAAGCAACGTTAAGAGGTGAATTTGATCAATATTTCACACCAAGAGAAATTGTTGAGTTTATGGTGAAATGCGCTGATCCAAACATTGGTGATGTTGTTTTGGATCCGGCATGTGGATCTGGTGGATTTTTGATTCAAGCATTTAATTATGTTAATGCCAAAATTGCTTCAAGTAATGGATCAGAAATCGAGAATAATAACAAATTCAAAAATTTAATTGATAAATGTTTGTGGGGACATGAAGCAGATTATGATCTTCATGTATTAGCTAAAATTAATTTGATTATGCATGGCGATGGCTGGAACAATATTTATCAGGGGGATACTTTAAGTAGTGATAAGTTACCAGATAATTATTTTGATGTTGTGCTTGCAAATCCACCGTTTACGATTCCATATAGTTTTGAAGATGTTCTTCAGAATTATGAGTTGGGACTTGATAAGACTGCCGAAGAATTAGATATATTATTTGTTGAAAAAAGTATAAACGTGTTAAAAGAAGGATGCGATCTCTATATAGTTCTTCCAGAAGGCTTATTGAACAATAAAAAATATCTGTATTTTAGACAATGGTTATTGAAAAAAACAGATTTGTTAATGAGTATATCATTACCAGAAGGTGCATTTATACCATTTGGAGGTTCTGTATCGAAGACTTGTATACTCGGTGTTAGAAAAAAATCAAGTCTAAGTTCATATGTTAGACCGCAGCATGTTTTTTTAGGTAAAGCAGTCGAAATAGGATATGAACTAGGAAAGAAAAATTATAAGCCTCATAATAAAAATGATTTCGCAGAGTTTGAGTATATGATGAGTGAAATTTTTCAAGGATTAAGATATACTTCAAATAAAGCAGAATGTGGTTGGATTGATCAAACAATGGTTTTATCATATAGAATAGATGCAAATTATTTGATGAATAAAATTAACAGCCAGTTAATGAAAGAACAATATGGAAAAGTTGTGCCGTTAGGTGAGGTTTGTACTATTGAAAATAACAGCGTAAATGTAAAAAATGATGTAGATTATTATTATCTGGAAGTTCCAGATATCTCTCCACAAACTGGTACAATTACTAATATTAGAAGAGTGAAAGGAAGGGATATAGGAGATTCATTTCATAA
Organism: uncultured Lachnospiraceae bacterium; assembly: GCA_905203555.1. Taxonomy (GTDB): domain Bacteria; phylum Bacillota; class Clostridia; order Lachnospirales; family Lachnospiraceae; genus Schaedlerella. Next base: position 32,602 of record CAJKWK010000024.1, on the reverse strand, counting down.
ATTTTATACAGGAGATATTCTTTTTACGAGAATCAATCCACGTATTAGTCGTGTCGCAATAGCTCCTGAATTGAAAGAGTATGGAATTGTTTCTAAAGAAGTATACAGAATTGTGTATAAAGATAATGCGTATATAAATGAAAAAAACAAGTATGTAATATGTGCACTGCTTCAGAACGAGAATGTTATAAAACAAATTGTACGATTATCAACAGGTTCATCATCATCAAGGGCACGAGTTCAAGTAGAAGATTTATTAAATGATGTGTATATACCAATTCTGAGTGAAAAAGCTCAAAAACAAATTAGTGATTCAATTTACCAAATGTCAAAAGAAATATGGGATCAAGCTCAGAAGCTTTTAGAAACATATCAAAAAAATCAGGAACTATTGGGAAGTAAAATTGACATAAATGAGTTCAGGGGAATATAGGTCAGTGATAACACCATGATAACAAAATCCCCCAAAACCACACGGACATAATGAGAAATGCGGATTTTTCCTCACAAATCACACGAAAAATCACCATTTGCACACCGCAATACACCGGTCTGATATCGTGAAGGTGGACGTACAGTAGGTTCTGGTACAGTAGCTAAAATTATTGAGTAATCAATAATCAGTTATCATACTAAATAAAACTAAGATATTAATCCCTAGAAACTGCGGTTTCTAGGGATTTTTTGGGCTTTAAAACCCCTTTTTCTTGCATTTTGAGCTAAATATTAGTATGATTGTGGTATGCAAATATACAGAGAGTATGGAATAAAAAACGGAAAAGTCTGTAAAAAGGAAAAGGAGGAAAGAAGAATGAAAAAATTTAGAAAGATTATGGGGGTAGTAGTATCAGTCTTGATGATTGCAACGATGTTGATTGGTTGTGGAGGAAGACCGAAAATTGACCCAGTAAAGACAATTCAGGCAATGATGGATGCCACATTAAAGGGAGACGTTGCTGAATATGCGAAGATAACAGGAGAATCGGAAGAGGATTTAAAGGAAGAGTATGAAGAGCTGTTAGATATGCTTTCAACACAGATTGATGCTGAGTTGAGTGCGATTGCAATGACAGGTTTAGATACAAGAGGACTTGCTGAAAAGATGATTTCTTCTGTGAAATATGAAGTGAAAGATGCAACAGAAGATAAAGAAGGAAATTATACGGTAAATGTATTGGTATATCCGTCTGATTTTATGGAACTTGCACTGAAGGAAACGGTGAAGGGTGCAATAGCTACGCCAAGTCTGGATCAGCTTGGTGAAGTTGTTATGAAGGCTTATGAGAATGCTATCTCTAATCAAACATTTGGAGAGCCTGAAAGTTTTCCGGTGCGAATTATGTATGATGAAGAAGCGAAACAGTACGAAGTAAATGAAGAGGATATGACAGCGGTTGGAAATCGATTTTTTGCAATGCCTGAAGAATTATCAATTGCATCGGGAAAAGATTTCGGTAATCAATATCTTAATTGGCTGAAAGAAGATTGGAATGCTGCGTCTGACGCCGAGAAAGCAAATTGCTGTATGGCAATTGTACAAAAAGTCGGGGGATTTTCAGATGATGAAATGTCGTGGATTGATCCTTCGGATCCAACGATACAGGAAGCAATAGAACAAATGAAAACCGGAGTACAGATGATGTATGATAACGGAGTTAACATGAGTGTTGGCGATTTTACAGAATATATGATGTCAATGGGATTGATGTAAGAGAAAGAGGACTTAGAAATGGCAGGATTTACTTATTATACACCGACAAAAGTCGTTTTTGGAAAAGAAACAGAAATGGAGACCGGAGCGTTGCTCAAAACATTCGGTGCGACAAAAGTATTGATTCATTATGGCGGGGGAAGTGTAAAACGAAGCGGACTTTTAGACAGGGTAAAAGAAACACTGAGTAAGGAGAAAATTGAGTATGTAGAATTGGGCGGAGTTGTGCCAAATCCAAGATTGTCTCTTGTATATGAAGGGATTGCGTTGGCTAAACGGGAAGGTGTTGATTTTATTCTGGCTGTTGGCGGTGGAAGTGTGATTGATTCTGCCAAGGCAATTGGTTATGGAATAGCAAATGAAGGTGATGTTTGGGATTTTTACGATCACAAACGTACAGCAGATAGCTGTGCTCCGATTGGCGTGATATTGACCATTGCTGCAACAGGTAGTGAAATGAGCGATTCTTCTGTCATAACCAATGAAGAAGGATGGTTGAAACGGGGATACAACAGTGATCTATGTCGTCCGGTATTTGCGATTATGAATCCGGAACTGACGATGACATTGCCGGATTATCAGACGGCGTGTGGATGTGCGGATATTTTGATGCATACGATGGAACGATATTTTACAAATGGAGACCAAATGGAGATTACAGACAGCATGGCAGAAGCGCTATTACGGACAGTAATGAAAAATGCGTTGATTTTGACGGAACATCCGGATGATTATGATGCCAGAGCGGAAGTAATGTGGGCGGGCAGCCTTTCTCACAATGGACTGACGGGCTGTGGAAGTACAGAGAAAGATTTTGCTACACATGGTCTGGAGCATGAGATTGGCGGAATGTTTGATGTTGCGCATGGAGCGGGATTGACAGCGATCTGGGGAAGCTGGGCGCGATATGTATACCGCGACTGCCTGTCTCGTTTTTCGAGATTTGCAGTAAATGTGATGCAGATTGATCCGAAAGATAAAGAAGAGGAGACAGTTGCAATTGAAGGAATCGAGGGTATGGAGGCGTTTTTCCGAAAAATCAATTTACCGGTTACGATGAAGGAGCTGGGAATAGAACCAACAGATGACCAGATTGCAGAATTGGCAAGAAAGTGCAGTGCCGCCTGTGGCGGGGAAAAAGGTTCTGCGAAAGTATTAAAAGAAGCAGATATGAAGAAAATATATGAGATGGCACGATAAAAATGAAGTAATAAAAATTGAAGCAAGGGAGAAACGAACAGTGAAACGATTTTTAGATTGTACAGCGTCAGATTTTAAAACAATGAATAAAGAAGAACTTCTGCAGGCAATGTCTGCCAGTGAAGGGCGTTTGCTGGTATGTGAAACAATTGGGACTTTACAGCCTATGTTGGGAGATGTGACAAATGCAGAATTTGTTGCTGCAATGGGAGCAGATATTATTTTGTTAAATATTTTCGATGTAAATCATCCCGTTATTCAGGGACTTCCTAAGACGGAAGACGGAGAAGTCATCCGGAAGTTAAAAGAACTGACCGGAAGACCGATTGGAATCAATCTGGAACCATTGGAACAGACGGCAGAAAGTACAGTAGAAACCAGTGAGATGTGGCAGCTTACAAGCGGGCGCGCGGCAACATTGGAAAATGCAAGAAAAGCAGTTGAAATGGGTGTGGATTTTATTGTATTGACCGGCAATCCGGGAATTGGAGTAACCAATGCGGCGATAACCGACACACTTCGGCTGTATCGAAAAGAACTTGGGGATCAGGTTGCGTTGATAGCCGGTAAAATGCATGCATCCGGTATATTGGCAGAGTCCGGGGAAAAGATAATCACAGAAGAAGATGTGCGTGCATTTGCAGAGGCAGGAGCGGATATCATTTTAATGCCGGCACCGGGCACAGTACCGGGAATTACAATGGAATATATACGAAGTTTGGTCGTTTGTGCTCATAGTCTTGGGAAAATGACATTGACAGCCATTGGAACATCACAGGAGGGCGCAGATACAGATACGATCAAAGAGATTGCGTTGATGTGTAAAATGACCGGAACAGATCTGCATCATTTAGGTGATGCGGGATATGGTGGAATGGCGCTCCCGGAGAATATTTTGGAATATGGAAAAGTGATCCGGGGAATTCGCCACACCTATCATCGTATGGCGGTTTCGATTCGACGTTAAATAACTAGACAGTCAACTTTTACTGCTCCTTTCATATACTGGTATAAGAGTGAATGAAAGGAGCAGTTTTATGCCATATTCAATTATGCTCGATGCGGGGCATGGGGGCCGCGATCCCGGAGCAGTTTATCAGGGGAGACGCGAAAAGGACGATGCACTCCGTATCGTGTTGGAATTGGGGGAAATATTACAGAATAACGGAATTGATGTCGAATATACCCGGACAACAGATGTTTATGAATCACCGTATGAGAAAGCAATGGAGGCAAATCAGGCAGGGGTTGATTTCTTTATTTCAATTCACCGAAATTCATATCCTACAGATAATGTCGTTTCAGGCGTAGAATCTTTGGTATATGATTTGAGCGGAATCAAACTGCAGATGGCAGAGAATATCAATGAGCAGTTGGAAACGGTCGGGTTTGTGAACAGGGGAGTGAAAGCCCGTCCCAATCTGGTGGTGCTAAAGAGAACAAAAATGCCGGCGGTGTTGGTGGAATTAGGATTCATTAATTCTGATACAGATAATCAGATTTTTGATGATAACTTTGAAGATATCGCACAGGCAATTGCGGAGGCGATTCTTGATACACTGGAGATGGACGGTATGATTGAGTCTGACAGCAGATATCGGGTGCAGGTGGGATCTTTTCGAAATCCTACGTATGCAAATCGCGTTGTAAATGAGCTGAAAGCACAGGATTATCCGGCAATGATTGAAGAAGGAGATGGGTATTTTCGGGTCAGAGTGGGAGAATTTACTGATTTGGATGATGCATCGGCCATGGAGCGTCGGCTGAAACGGGCCGGGTATCCGACTTTGATCGTAAGTGTCTGAATAAGGAAGGCTCAGAATCAGAGATTATATGAAAACGTGATAGATGTTAGAAAAATGCAATAGATATTAGAAAAAGAAATAGCTGTTATAAATGATGAGAAAAACGAGGCTTGAAATATCTGGGAAGAAATCATGAAAACGTATTTGCCAGATATTTTAAGCCTTTTTTATACTAATATCCAATCCTGGTTTCCAACCCTGATTGCTTGTATAAAATAACTTGTATATTCTGCCAGCGTTATAAGGGTCTCAATTGTCTGGCGACAGCCCTGGCCAGTTCTTGACAGAAGAGTGAAATGGTTTCTTGACTGAGGTCATCTTTGAAGATACAGTTAGCAGCATTGCAAGTATGTGGTTGGTGTGTTTCCCTGCTGTTCTGTTTCACCCGAAAATAGAGGCTGCGCAGAAGGTTAGAATTTTGTGTGTTTGAAGTATCCAGATATTGATTCAATATTTCCTTATCCCCTTTGGCCAGTGTGGTTTCGAATGCGTGGCGGATTGCCCGCTCAACACTGGTTGCAGTCGTTCCATGTATGGACGCGATCTTGGAATAGAGAGAACAGATTTTACCTTCTGGATAATAAGGGTCTGTGTCAAAAAGCTCTACTGCATCACAAATATAGGTGGTCCCCTTTATGCGTGCAGGCATACCCATTTTTAATAGCACGTTCATCGTCTCATTCCTAATCAAAATATCTCATCCTTTCTTGTTGCGGGCTGGAAACGTGTTTTGATCTTTAGGTTTATGGATATTAAACAAAGCAATGTAGTCAGTTTACGACAATGAAGTGAGAAAGTCAACCAATTTCAACAAAATTCTTGTAAATTTAATTGAAATTACAAGAAAAATGTAGTATAGTGTTTAAAATCCAAGGGGGAAATGGGAAAATATGTACAAAAAGGAGAGAAAGGAGGGAATGCTATGTGGATGGGGCAGAAGATACGCAGCAGGAGGAAGGATATCGGGATTACTCGAAATGATCTTGCGGACAGACTTCATGTTACGCCGTCGACGATTGCAAATTATGAGAATGGAATCAGTTATCCAAAGCCGGATATCTTAATTTCATTGATCGAGGCGCTGCAGATTGATGCCAATTATCTGTATCAGGACTATTTGTCAGAAAGTAAAGTAAGGACGTTATATGGGCAGGAACTGACAGAAGAGGAAGAAGATGCACTCTTGAAATACAGGCATTTATCGGAAAACGGAAAGCGGTTGGTGCGTATGGTCATTGCGGAGGAATATGAGCGAAAAGCAAAAAATGACTGGATCGATTATCCTTGTCTGCAGCCAGGTGTGCGAAAATTGCACTGTGCGTTTTTGATGCAGAAAGAACCGGTGACAGTGCGGTTTGAAAAGAAGAATGAATATGAAGGGATGGAGTTTTGTTTTCAGATTCATGTGGAACAATATGAACCGGTTTATAAAAAATATGCAGTTCTGGCAATGAAACATGAGGCGGCAAAACACAATCAAATTGGAATCTTCCGATTAAACAAGCTATATTATCTGCGAACATTGTACAAAACTCCCGAATGCTGCAGGCTGCATTCTTTAAATGTCAATGAGCCGGATATTGAAATCAAAGAAGACGATCAGTTTGAATGTATCGGAACAGTACTGGGGCAGGTTTACGGAACCTATGAGATTATACGGGAAGAAATACCAAAAACGGAAAATGAGTGATCTGAATGCAGGAGTATAGAATTTCTGCGATTTTCGATTGTGTTTTTTTTCTCAATAGGATATAATGGAAAAAGGTTGAAAAACATATTTCCCGCAGAAAGTCAGACGGGTTAAAGAATTGGAGGAAGACATTATGTTAGTATCAGCAAAAGAGATGCTTCAGAAAGCAAAAGCAGGACACTATGCAGTTGGACAGTTCAATATCAACAATCTTGAGTGGACAAAGGCAATCCTTGAGACAGCAGAGGCTTGCAAGTCTCCGGTAATCTTGGGTGTATCTGAAGGTGCAGGAAAGTACATGACAGGGTATAAGACTGTTGTAGGTATGGTAAATGGAATGATGGAAGAACTTGGAATCACTGTTCCGGTAGCTCTTCATCTGGATCATGGCAGCTACGAAGGATGTCTGAAATGTGTAGAAGCAGGATTTTCTTCTATCATGTTTGACGGTTCTCATTATCCGATCGAGGAAAATGTTGCTAAGACAAAAGAACTGGTTAAGATCGTAGCAGAGCATGGAATGTCTCTGGAAGCAGAAGTTGGATCCATCGGAGGAGAAGAAGATGGTGTTGTAGGAAAAGGCGAGTGTGCAGATCCTCAGGAATGTAAGATGATCGCAGATCTCGGAATTGATTTCCTTGCAGCAGGTATCGGTAATATTCATGGAAAATATCCGGCAAACTGGGAAGGACTCAGCTTTGAAACTCTGGATGCAATTCAGCAGCTGACAGGTGATATGCCGTTAGTACTTCATGGAGGTACAGGTATTCCGGAAGATATGATCAAAAAGGCAATTGATCTTGGAGTAGCTAAGATCAATGTAAATACAGAGTGTCAGCTTTCTTTTGCAGCTGCAACACGTAAGTATGTAGAAGAAGGAAAAGATCTGGAAGGAAAAGGATACGATCCTCGTAAACTGTTAAAACCAGGATACGAAGCAATCAAAGAGACTGTAAAAGAGAAGATGGAACTGTTTGGTTCTATTGGAAAAGCTGAGTAAGCAGTAAATAGAAAATTACAGTAAATTAAAAACGTCCTGATGGAAAGTACATTCAAAGCGATGTCTTTCTGTCAGGGCGTTTTTTGGGGTTTTTTGCAGTGAAAATCAGTGGATAATTTTTATGTTCTTATATTTTTTATATGAAGCTGGGAGGTCTGTATCCGTTAAAATCATAGGGGTATCAAAGTCTGCAAAGGTAACAGAAGAAACGGTGTCAAACTTTGAACTGTCACAGAGTAAATATTTTTCCATGCTTTGCTGCATTGCAGCTGCCTTTACTTTTGCCTCGGATACATCGGGGGTTGTAAGTCCCTGGTTAACAGTAATTCCGTTGGAACCAAAAAATCCTTTGGTAAAATGAAAACGTGACAAGTATTCACATGTATCTACACCGGTTAATGCCTCTGTTCTGGATTTTAACAGACCGCCCGGCAGATAGACCTGATAGCCGCGTGCACTGAGTTCGCGCGCATGGGAAATTGCATTTGTTACAAAAATTGTCTTTTGAGAGGTCAGAAATTCTAAAATCAGACCGGTAGTAGTGCCTGCATCCAGATAGACCATATCTTCATCAGTAATCAAAGATGCCGCATATTTGGCGAGCAGAAGTTTTTTACCATGGTTCATGGTTTCTCGTTCTGAGATATCCAGATCAGCAGTGATTTTTTTAGAAGTGCTTAAAGCACCGCCATGCACCTTAGTGATGAGCCCTTTTCGGTCAAGATCAGTCAAATCCCGTCGTATCGTGGATTCTGAAGCTCCGAGAAGAGTCATCAGATCCGGGACGGAGGCACCTCCATTTGCATCAATATATTGGATAATGCGTTGTTTTCGTTCTTCGGTTAACATATTTTAAAACTCCCTTTTATTATATACTTTGTATTCTTCGTTTCATTTCTGTTATCACATATTACTATTATATATGATTATAAGCGATAGTGAGTGATTTTTACAATATTTTGAATGAAAATGATTGACAATGACCGAAAGTGGTTTTATAATATGACTATAAAGTCAAAATAAACCAAAATCATTCAAAAACATTCAAAGGAAGGGAAGTATTATGATTTACACCATAACATTTAATCCGTCGTTGGATTATATTGTAACGGTACCGGATTTTAAATTGGGAGCGGTGAATCGAACAGAAAAGGAAATCTTATTTCCGGGAGGAAAAGGGATTAATGTATCAATTGTGTTGAAGAATCTGGGGATGGAAAGTACAATTCTGGGATTTACTGCTGGATTTACCGGAGAAGAAATCCGCCGCAGAGTCCAGGAGATGGGATGTAAAGAAGAATTGATCACAGTAGGGAATGGATATTCACGTATCAATTTGAAATTGCGTTCGAAAGAGGAAAGCGAGATTAATGGAATGGGACCAGTGATTGAACAGGACGTGATCAATCAGCTTTATCAGAAATTGGGTGGTCTTCAGAAGGGAGACATTCTTGTATTGGCAGGCAGTATTCCAGCTTCCATGCCGGATACGATGTATAGCGATATTATGCAGTTCCTGGAAGGAAAGGGCATACGGGTTGTGGTAGATGCGACGAGAGATCTTCTGGTGAATGTATTGAAGTATCATCCGTTTTTGATCAAACCCAATAATCACGAATTGGGAGAGATTTTCGGAGTGGAACTGAAGGAAAAGGCGGAGGTTCTGAAATATGCAAAAAAACTGCAGGAGCAGGGCGCTCGAAATGTGCTTGTGTCTATGGCGGGAGAGGGAGCTGTGCTTGCGGCAGAAGATGGCAGCGTATATGAAAGTGCAGCGCCAAAAGGTCATGTAGTCAATTCTGTAGGAGCCGGGGATTCGATGGTGGCAGGCTTTCTGTATGGATATCTGCGGTCAAAAACGTATAAAACAGCTTTTCAGGTTGGAGTAGCAACGGGAAGTGCCAGCGCATTTTCTGAAAATCTGGCAACGAAGGCAGAGGTAGAAACGGTTTTAAAAACAATGATAAGTGAGGAGGCAGGAGAACGATGAGAATTATCTGGTGGCACTTGTAGCAGGAACAGTGGTTAGTGCACTGGTGTTGGGAGCTATCAAAAAACCTGTAGTAGAAGTGTGATATAACAAATTTTAATGATTATTTAGTAGTAATACTACAGAGGGTGCTCTCTTTTTTTCTTGTAATTTCGAGGTATGTGGGGTATACTCTTTACATAAAATCGAGGGCCAAAGAGAAAAAAGTGAGGGAACAGTATGAGTTCGGAAAAGATTAATGTGGCAGAAATTTTCGGTGAAAATGTATTTAATGATACAGTGATGCAGGAACGACTGCCGAATAAAGTATATAAGAATTTGAAAAAGACCATTGAAGAGGGAAAGGAACTGGATCTGGAGACAGCAGATGTCATTGCTCATGAGATGAAAGAGTGGGCGATTGAAAAAGGGGCTACGCATTATACCCATTGGTTTCTGCCGTTGACAGGTGTGACTGCGGAGAAGCATGACTCCTTTATTTCAGCGCCGATGTCCAATGGAAAGGTGTTGATGAGTTTCTCGGGAAAAGAACTGATCAAGGGAGAACCGGACGCGTCTTCGTTCCCTTCCGGTGGATTGCGCGCTACTTTTGAGGCGCGTGGTTATACTGCGTGGGACTGTACGTCCCCTGCGTTTGTAAGACAGGATGCAGCAGGAGCGACCTTATGTATTCCAACGGCATTTTGTTCTTACAAAGGTGAGGCGTTAGATCAAAAAACACCGTTGCTTCGTTCAATGGAAGCGATTGATAAAGAATCCATTCGTCTGCTGCGATTGTTTGGAAATACGACTTCTAAGAAAGTGACTCCTTCCGTGGGAGCCGAACAGGAGTATTTCCTGGTGAATGCGGAGAAGTTTTTGCAGAGAAAAGACCTGATTTATACCGGACGAACCCTGTTTGGAGCGATGCCGCCGAAGGGTCAGGAGTTGGATGATCATTATTTTGGAACGATTCGTCAGAGAATTGCATCGTTTATGCGTGATGTCAATATTGAACTTTGGAAGGTCGGTGTATCTTCTAAAACACAGCACAACGAGGTGGCTCCGGCACAGCATGAGCTGGCACCGATTTATGCGAAAGCGAATATTGCAGTAGATCACAATCAGATTGTGATGCAGACTCTGAAACGGGTGGCAGGACAGCATGGTATGAAATGTCTGCTGCATGAAAAACCGTTTGCCGGTGTCAATGGTTCGGGAAAACATAATAACTGGTCTCTGATCACAGATGATGGAATTAATATGTTGGATCCGGGAAAGACCCCGCATGAAAATACACAGTTTTTGTTAGTGTTGACTTGTATTTTGAAGGCGGTTAACAAATATGCGGATCTTCTGAGAGAGTCTGCAGCAGATCCGGGAAATGATCATCGTCTTGGAGCAGATGAGGCGCCGCCGGCAATTATTTCTGTATTTTTGGGAGAGCAGTTAGAAGATGTGATTGAGCAGCTGGTGAGTACCGGGGAAGCAACACATAGTTTGAAGGGAGGTACACTTCGTACAGGAGTTACAACGCTTCCGGATCTGTACAAAGATGCAACGGACCGAAATCGTACATCACCGTTTGCTTTTACCGGAAATAAATTTGAATTCCGTATGGTAGGTTCCAGAGATTCTGTCGCAAACTCAAATATTGTACTGAATACAATTGTGGCAGAGGCATTTGCAGATACCTGTGATGTGCTTGAGCAGGCAGAAGATTTTGATAAAGCAGTACATGATCTGATCAAAGAGTATGCCATTGAGAATCAGTGGATTATTTTCAATGGAAATGGCTATTCGGAAGAGTGGGTTAAAGAAGCAGAGCGCCGGGGACTGCCGAATATCAAATCTATGGTAGAGGCGATTCCTGCGATTGTTTCAGAAAAGACAGTAGCGTTGTTTGAACGTTTTCATGTATTTACAAGAGCTGAGTTGGAATCTCGTGCTGAAATCCAATATGAAGCGTATGCGAAAGCGATTAATATCGAAGCCCGTACAATGATTGATATGGCCAGTAAACAGTTTATTCCGGCGTTTATCGGATATACGAAGACGTTGGCAGATACAGTGATCGCAGTACGGGATGCGGGAGCAGATGCAGAGGTACAGAGTGAGATTTTAAAAGAAGTATCTGTACATTTGAAGGAAACAAGAGATGCGCTGCGTATGTTGGAAGAAGTGACGGAGTATGCATCATCAATGCAGGAAGGACCGGAGCAGGCACATTACTATTATGAGAAAGTAATGCCTGCAATGGAGGCGCTTCGTGCACCGGTTGATAAGATGGAGATGATCGTGGATAAGGAAGTATGGCCAATGCCTTCTTACGGCGATTTGATGTTTGAAGTATAGAAGATAGCGAAAAGAGAAGAATCCAGTTAGGGACAATGAGTTCGGAGAACATCCGAAGAGTTCTTAACTGGATTTTTGTTGTCATGTATGCGATAAAACAGTCCGGTGGACTATTTTGAGTTTTATAGAAACTTCTTTCTTTTCTTTACTTGTGGTATTATTAGAACATAGCTGAGAGGAGGAAATATATGATCCGGATAGAACATTTGACAAAGAAGTTTGATACGGTCTGTGCAGTAAATGATGTATCGATGGAGATTCCGGAAGGGATCATGTATGGGCTGCTGGGAACGAATGGCGCTGGAAAGGGTGGTTTCCTTGTTTTTACGGGGAGGTTCCGATGTCTTTGGAAGAGATTTTTTTGAGTGAAATGGAGGAGAGTGGATATGACATCCGGAAAGTCTTACATTAATTGGCTGAGAGAAGCAGGGCGTGGGCATCTGGTGGCGATTTTATGCTGGGGAAGTTATGGAATCCTGTTGGGCGTGATGATGGTAAGACTGCAGTTGGACCAGTTCTATACGTTCTTCGGGATGGGCAGCAATTGGCTGGTGTTGAGTGTGTGTGCCGGGTTGGGACTGGTGATTGGATTCGTGGAGTTTTCGTACCTTTTGCAGACGCAGAAACAGAACTTTTATTTCAGTCTTCCGGTTAAGAAACGTACGATTTTTTATAGTCGCTATCTGCATGGTTTGCTGCATGGATTACTTTCTATGATATGTTATATGCTGTTTTGCGGAATTTACCAGAGCAGTTTGGATGAGATATTCTTGAAGGGTTCTGTAAGCTATACCGGGATTAGTATTTTGGTATATGGAATGATTTTTTTGCTTTTTTATCATATTGCAATTTTTTCGGTTTGCGTTTGCGGGCATTGGATCTCTGCCTTGTGTATCGTGGGGTTGTTGTTATGCTGGTTTCAAATCTTTCTGAGAAATGGCTGTTTGATTTTTATGGAACAGTTTTATAAGACTTTTTATAAAAGTCCGTTGCTGGAACGGGCGGAGCAATGTTTGGCTCCATGGAAACTGGCGAGTAGTCTGTCCGGTCAGCAGATCAGTGAAAAGTTTGAATTGTTGGAATATCATCCGGATTGGACTGCGTGTCTGGCGGCAGTAATCTGGATTGTAGTTCTGGCGTTTTTGACGATGGCAGTGGAGAAACGGAGAAAGACGGAAAATGTTGGAAAGGTCTTTGCTTTGCAACAGGCAGAGCGAGGAGTAGAGCTGGCTGTTTCTATATTAGCCGGGACAGCTGTTTGTGGATTTTTGCTGACGGTCAGTGAGTGGGGGAGCTGGAACCGGAGTATTGTATGGGGAATTTTATTGGCAGCAGGTGTTTTATCGGTACTGATTGTACATTGTGTTTTGGAGCGCCTTTTACAAAATCCATTTCAAAGTATGGGGAGAAGAAAAGGGCAGATGGCAGCAGAAAGTGCCATAGTAGTTGTATTTATTTGTGTCATGCTGGGAAATGCGGGAAGATATGATGCAGAAGTTCCTGAGGATGAGGATGTTGCACGATTGAAAATTGCATTGTCCGGTCTGGATATGGATCAGGACACGTATTGGAGCATGAGGGATCATGAGGCAAATTATGCGACAGACACCAGAATGGAGGAGTATGCATTTTCTGAGGACGCAAAGGAGTCGGGAATGCGCTGGGTGCGGCTTGTGAGGGAAGAGCTGGTGCAGGATCAGATGGAACAAAAGACGGCATCGGAGTATACGAAGGTAACGGTCTGTTTTGAAAAACAGAATGGCAAGAATATGTATCGGACGTATCCGGTATCAAGGGAGAATTTTCTTGCATTTGGGGAAGTGTATGATACCATGGAATATAAACGGGCTGCGTATCCGCTTACAACGGAGGATGCAGAGATGGCAGAAGATGCCAGATTTGTATGGGATGACGGTGTTTTTAGACAGACCTTGTCTTTGACAGAGTCAGAAAAAAAGAAATTTCTGGAATGTTATCAAAAAGATATAGAAGAGGTTAAACTGTTTGATTTAGAGACGGCATTTCCTGTTGGAAAAATAAAATTGGAGTCGCAGGTGTATCGGAGGACGACAGAGGCTTGTATTTATCCGTTTTTTGAAACTTGTTGTGAGTTTTTGGCAGAGCATGGCGTGAATCTGACGCAGCAGATATTTGATTATCCGGTGCAGTCTGTGAAGATTTGGGAAAGTTTTCCAACTCCGATGGGAGTAAGCGGCGGTACTGTGATGCACCGGTATGAAACCGAGGAAGAACTGGCGGAATGGAATGGAAGGTTGATTCCTCAGGCGTTGTGTGTGCAGCCACTTCTGCATCCGGCAGATACTTCGGTAGATGCGGAGGTAGAAGTAAGGGAACTGGATTCCGGTGCAGTGATTTCGGTGGATTGCTATGGAATCCGATAGAAGGAAGAATTAAGACAATATAAATAGAAATGGAGCAGTGAGAAGAAAATGATGCAGACAGCAACAGAGTTGAGAAGTTTATTAAAGAGAATTGATCATAAAGGATATCCGGCATATAAGGATACAAAAGGAACGTATCAGTTTCCGGGATATGTGCTTTCGATTGATCATGTACAGGGAGATCCGTTTGCATCTCCGTCTAAGGTCAGTGTGCATGTGAAAGGGGCGGGCGCCGGGTTTCCTAAAGAATATTTTCGCGGAAAACAACAGAGGATTGCATTGCAGGATGAGTTGACAAGACAGTTTGGACGGGCGGCAGAGCAGTATGCGTTTAAAGCAAAAGGTTCCGGAAAGAGTGGTTTGATCGCGGTCAGCAGATGCGGACAGGAAGTGCTGGAACGGACTGCGTGCCAGATTCATACTGCAAGTGGAGATATTGTTTTGCGTATGGAGATTGGATTTCCGGCAAACGGAAGAACCATCAATGCGCGGGAACTGGAAAAGATTTTGTTTGAGTTTCTTCCGGATTGTGTGGATCAGACATTGTATTATAAAAATATGGATCAGAAAAGGCTCCGGCATGTGATCGAACTTGCAGAGGATCAGGAATATATCCGAGGACAGCTAAAGGATTTGGGACTTGTAGCATTTGTTGCAAACGGTTCTATTCTGCCGAGAGAATCCGGTGTGTCTGCAAAACCGATGCGTGGCGCTGTTGCATTTGTCTCTCCAAAAGAACTGGAGGTGACACTCTGTCTGCCGCATAAGGGAGAAATTACAGGAATGGGAATCCGTAAAGGAATTACGCTGATCGTGGGAGGCGGTTATCATGGGAAGTCGACCTTGTTAAAAGCCTTGGAATTAGGAGTATATAATCACATCGCAGGAGACGGAAGAGAATATGTGATTACGGAAAACAGTGCGATGAAGATACGGGCGGAAGATGGAAGAAGTATTAAGAAAACGGATATTTCTATGTTTATCAATGATTTGCCGAATGGGAAGGAAACGTGTGGATTTGATACCGAGGATGCCAGCGGAAGTACATCGCAGGCGGCAAATGTAGTGGAAAGTATGGAGGCAGGGACACATACGCTTTTGATTGACGAAGATACAAGCGCAACGAATTTTATGATTCGTGACGAGCTGATGCAGAGGGTGATCCACCGGGAAATGGAGCCGATTACGCCGTTTATCGACCGGATTCGGGAGTTGTATGAGAACTATGATATTTCGACGGTGATTGTTGCGGGAAGTTCCGGCGCATATTTCCACATTGCAGATACGATCGTGCAGATGGATCGATATGAACCGAAGGAAATCACCGCATTTGCAAAGAAAGAGGCTGAGTGTTTTCCGGCGCTGTCCGGATTGGAAGAGCCGGCAAAAGCGCCGGTCTTTGATCGATGCCCGAAACAGAGCAGAGGATTTCGCGGGAACGACCGAATCAAGATGAAAACAATGGGAAAAGAGGCGGTACAGATCAACCGGGAGCAGATAGATCTGCGTTATGTAGAGCAGCTGGCAGACAGTGAGCAGGTGACAGCCCTCGGCTATTTCGTAAAATATGCGGAACAGCATTTGTTCGGCGGACGGACAAGGATGCAGGACGTGGTGAAAAAGTTGGTGGAAAAAATGGAAAAGGATGGGTTGGAAGGTTTGTGTGAAAGCCGCTCCAGTGTGGCAAATATGGCGATGCCGAGACAACAGGAAATCTTTGCCTGTCTGAATCGATACCGGGGGATGGAATTATGAGATTTTTTCATTTGTCAGATTTGCATATAGGGAAACAGCTGCACAATTATAATCTGCGGGAAGATCAGGAACATATTCTTGCTGAGGTGATCCAATATGCGAAAGAGCTGCGCCCGGATGCGATTGTGATCGCGGGGGATATCTATGATAAGTCAGTGCCGTCCGGAGAGGCGGTTACTGTTTTCGATGAATTTCTGACAGAATTATCTTTGCTGGAACCGAAGATACCGGTTCTGATGATTGCGGGAAATCATGATTCCGCACAACGGCTGGATTATGCCAGCAGGATTTTGGGAGCACAGCAGATTTATATTGCCGGAAATGCTCCGGAGACGTCGGATGACTATTTGAAAAGAGTGACTCTGGAAGATGGATACGGTCCGGTGCATTTTTATTTGTTGCCGTTTTTAAAGCCCGGTTTTGTACGTGGCGTGTTTGGTGGAGAAGTGCCGGTTAGTTATCAGGAGGCGGTGGAAAAACTTCTGGAAAGAGAGACGAAATGTGGAAAAGATCGTCAGGCTTTGGATTGGCAGGAGCGAAATGTGCTTGTGACGCATCAGTTTTACACCGGAAGTGGACAGGAGGCGCAGACCTGTGATTCAGAGATTTTTTCTGTGGGCGGACTGGATCGGATTGACAGCTCTGTAATCGAGAAGTTTGATTATGCGGCGCTGGGGCACTTACATGGGGCTCAGGCAGCGGGAGCAGAACAGATTCGTTATTGTGGAACACTTTTGAAATATTCGGTCAGTGAGGCGAACCAGAAGAAATGTCTTCATGTTGTGACCCTTGGAGAAAAAGGTGCGCCGGCGCAGGTGGAAACCTATCCTCTGCATCCACTGCGGGATGTACGGCAGATCCGGGGAAAATTGGAAGAAATCCTCTCTGCTGCAAAACCGGAAGAAAAAGAAGATTATGTAAGCGTTACGTTGACGGATGAGGTAGATCCTTACAGACCGAAGGAACAGCTGGAAAGAGTGTATTCACATATTCTGGAAGTGCGGATAGACAATCAGCGGACAAGACGGCTTTTAAATGAAATAGATCAAGAGGAGACTTTTGCGGATCCGCTATCAGTTTTTGCGGAATTTTACAAGGAGATACAAGGAAAAGAATTAAGCGAGGAAGAAATAAAGATTATGGAGAAAATCATAGAGCAGGGGGAAGAGCTGGAAGTATGAAACCGATGAAATTAACGATGTCTGCCTTTGGTTCGTATGCCGGACAGGAAACCATTGATTTTAAGAAGATAAAGAGTGGGCTGTTTCTGGTTACAGGAGATACCGGAGCCGGTAAAACGACGGTTTTTGATGCAATCACCTATGCTTTGTATGATAAGACAAGCGGCGGCAGGCGAGATGGAAATATGATGCGAAGTCAGTATGCTGAGGATGATGCGGAAACGTATGTGGAATATGAATTTTCTTATCGTGATGAAGTGTACCGGATTCGGAGAAATCCAGAATATTTTCGTGTCGGAAAGCGAAAGAAAGCGGATGGAACGCGGGGGCTTGTAAAGGAAAGTGCGAAAGTATCACTGCTTTTGCCGGATGGAACGGAATTTCGCGGGAAGAAGAGGGAAGTAGACCAGAAAATCGAGGAAATCATTGGTTTGGATGTCAATCAATTTACGCAGATTGCAATGATTGCACAAGGCGATTTTCTGAAACTTCTTCATGCTGAATCGAAAGAGCGGAAGAAGATTTTTTCTCAGATTTTTCAGACTCGATCTTACTGGAGAGTGCAGGAGCAATTGAAGGAAGAGACAAAACAGTTATATGTGCGTCTGGAAGACAATCGAAAAGACTGCCTTCGTGAAATGCAGAGGGTAGAAGTGCCGGAAGTGGAAGGGGAAACAAAGGCTGCTCTGCAAAGGCGCTGGGCAATATTGGGAGAGATGGAGTTCCCGCCGCTGAATGAAGTTCTGGATTGTCTGAAAGAAATGATTGATGTAGGAAAAGCGTGGGGAAAAGCCTCTGAGACGCAGGTGGCTGAGCTGCAAAAACAAGCAGAAGAGTTGAAACTGAAAATCCAGAGGCAGGAGGATGTAAATCGTCTGTTTGCCGCATTGGAGCAGGTGAAGGTACAAAAGGAAAAATTAAATGCGGAACGAATCCGAATTGAAGAACTACGCGTGTATCTGGACAATGGAAAACGTGCGGAAAAGGTGGCTGTGCTGGAACAAAACTGGCGGCAGGCGAAGCAGGATCTGCAGAAGGTGCAGAAGGAAGTGTCCGGATTGACGGAATGGCTGGAACAGCAAAAGGAACCGGAGAAACAGCTGCAGGAGGGATTTGAACAGGCAAAACGTGTCTGGGAAGAACAGGGATCAAAACTACAGGAACGGATCATCCGGCTGTCGGACTTACTGCCGCGATATGACCGATTAAAACAATGGGAGAAAAAACGGAAAGATGCGGCAGCTGTTGTGGAGGAGCTGCTGCGTTCCTGCAAGACGGCATCAGAACAGTATGAGTGTTTGTATCAACGTTTTTTTGAGGAACAGGCAGGAATTCTTGCGAAGGATCTTCGGGAAGGGATGGCTTGTCCGGTGTGCGGTTCACTGACCCATCCACAATTGGCGATTGTGTCGAAGGATGCACCGGAGCAAAAAGATGTGGAGCAGGCGAAGGTGCAGAGAGACCGATTGGAATTGAAAAGAACAGCGGCTGCAGAACAGTTTCAGAAAATAAACAGTCAGTATCAGGCGGAATATGATGGTTTGAGAGAGGCGCTCCGGCAAGAGGAGGAACTGCATGGGGAAAAGCTGCCGGAAGAAAAGAAGATTCAGGAGGAACTGACGGAACGAAAGCGTCAAAAGGATCAGCTTTTTAAACAACAAGAACAACTAGGAGAACGGCTGCAAAAACTAACCGGTGCCCGGATTCGGTATCAGGGACTTTTGGAAAGTCGTCGGCAGCAGGAGATAGAATTGACGCAGCGTAAACAGGAGGCAGATGCGGCTTGTAAGGCAGAGTGGAAAAAACAGAAATTTACAGATTTGTCTGAATATGAGCAGGCAAAGCAATGGATTTCACAGCAGGAAAAACTGGAAAAAGAGATTGCGAGATATGAACAATCTGTACTTCAGACAGAAACACGACTGCAGACGCTGGAACAGCAGACTCATGGCAAGACGGCGGGAAAGCTGACGGAAGAAAAAGCGTTGTTGAAGGAAATTGAACAGCAGCAGAGACAATGGAAAGCAGAGCAGATGCATCGACATAATCTGAATGAGAAGAACCGGGAGGCAAGACGAAAATTGCAAGCCTATTTTGATGAGAACGGTGCTTTGCAGAAACAATACGAAGTCTTGAATCATTTGAGCCGTACCGCGAATGGAACCCTGCCGGGCAGTGTGAAACTGGATTTTGAAACCTATGTGCAGCGAAAGTATTTTAAGCAGATCATTCATGCGGCAAACCGCCGCCTGGCAAAAATGACATCCAACGAATTTATCCTACAGTGCCGGGAAATCCAGAATTTGAGCAGTCAGGGACAGGCGGGGCTGGATTTGGATGTATATCATCTGGTTAGTAATCGTACAAGGGATGTGAAAACCTTGTCCGGGGGTGAGTCTTTTATGGCTGCTCTTTCCATGGCACTGGGACTGGCGGATATTGTGCAGAATACGGCAGGAGCAGTGAGCTTGGAAACCATGTTTGTGGATGAAGGATTTGGTTCCCTTGATGATGCGTCCAGAGAACGGGCGATTCAGATTTTAAAAGAACTGGCAGGAGAAAAAGCATTGGTGGGAATTATCTCCCATGTCAATGAATTGAAAGAGCAGATTGACTGGCAGTTAAAGGTGACAAAGGGCGAGCGTGGCAGTCACGCAAGATGGAATATATAGAACGAAAGCGATTGAAATCCCGAAGACAGGAAATGATGTCTTCGGGATTTTTTTCAGAGTTTTTACATAGCATGGTCACAGTTCTAACACAGAACGGTCACAAAAAGTATTTAACATATAACTGTTCTTTTTGGGAATCTATTGCTCGTATGATATAGAGCAGACAGAAAATGGCATCATGAAACAGGGAGGTATTGGTTTGATTGAAGTAAGGAATCTCGTGAAAAAATATGGGGAACATGTAGCGGTGGATCATTTGGATTTTCAGTTGGAGCCGGGGAGAATTTATGGCTTTTTAGGTCCGAATGGCGCCGGAAAATCTACAACTATGAATATTATGACCGGATATCTGGGCGCTACGGAGGGCGAAGTACTGATTGGCGGACACGATATCTTGAAGGAGCCGGAAGAGGCGAAAAAGCATATCGGATATTTACCGGAACTGCCTCCGCTTTATATGGATATGACGGTTGCAGAATATTTGGAATTTGCGGCAGAGTTAAAGGAAATACCGAAACAGCAGCGGGAGTCGGCAGTAGAAGAAGCGATGAAATGGACAAAACTTCTGGATGTGGAAAATCGACTGATCCGCAATCTGTCAAAAGGATATCGCCAGAGAGTAGGGCTGGCACAGGCGATTCTGGGATTTCCGGAGATTATTATTCTGGATGAGCCGACGGTGGGATTGGATCCGAAACAGATTATAGAGATTCGAGAGTTGATTCGAGGGCTATCCAAGGAGCATACAGTTGTTTTAAGTTCTCATATCCTTGCAGAGGTCAGAGAAGTCTGTGATTATATTTTGATTATTTCCAAAGGAAAGTTAGTTGCAAGTGATACGCCGGAACATCTGGAGCAATTGATGAATGGAGCAGAATGTGTGGAAATTGAAACAAAAGCCGATCCGGATACGGTACAGTCGATTTTATGGAATGTGAACGGAATCGAGAATGTAGAGGCAGAAAAAACAGAGAATGATCTGACCTATGCAAAAATCGAAGTGAAACCGGGATTGGATATCCGGGAGGATGTATTCTGTGCGTTTGCATCAGAAAAAGTTCCGCTTTTGACATTAAAGACTGCAAAAGTGAGTCTGGAAGAAGTGTTTATGGAGTTGACACAGGGAGAGGAGGAGACAGAAGATGCTGGCGATTTATAAAAGAGAAGTGAAATCTTATTTTCAGTCGATGGTTGGCTGTGTGTTTGTGGCATTTTTGGTTGCGTTTACCGGGATTTATTTTACTGCATACAATCTGACTGCCGGATATCCGTATTTTTCTTATACGTTGGCAGGCTCTTTGATTGTATTTATCGTTGGAATCCCGTTGATTACAATGAAAAGTTTTGCGGAAGACCGGAAAAATAAAACGGATCAGTTGTTGCTGACTGCGCCGGTTAGTTTGACGAAAGTGGTGCTTGGAAAATATCTGGCGATGGTTACGGTAGTGGCGATCCCGAATCTGATTTTCTGCCTGTATCCACTTTTGATTCGACTGAATGGAACTGCATATTTAAAAGTTGATTATATTTCCATCGGAGTATTTTTCCTGCTGGGCTGCGTTTTTACAGCGATCGGCATGTTTATGTCTGCATTGACAGAAAGTCAGATCATTGCGTTTATCAGTACGTTCGGTGTGCTTTTGGTCTTGTATTTATGGAATGGACTGTTGGGATTTTTGCCTTCTGATGGAATGAGCTGTATGATTGGACTGCTGCTCTTGTTGAGTCTGGTCGTGTTTTATTTCTGGCAGATGACTTCGAACTGGGTATTGTGTGCGATCAGTGAGGCTGTGGTTGTGATCGGCTGTGTAGGGACATATCTGGTGAAATCCAGTCTGTTTGAAAATCTTTTGACAAAACTGTTGGGAAATCTGGCTCTGGCAAATGTATTTACCGGCATTACGGAAAATCATATTGTGGATGTGAGCGGAATTATGCTGTATTTGTCCATCATTGTAGTGTTTATTGTTTTGACGATTCAGGCAATTCAAAAAAGACGTTGGAGTTAGGAGGGCGGAATTGTGGATAAAATCAAGAGATTATTTAAAACAACGGGGACAAAGCATGGTGCATATAGTGTGGGAGTGACAGCGGCTGTAGTGGCAATTGTAGTGGTGTTGAATTTGATTGTGGGACAGCTGCCGGAAAAATACCGCAACATTGACGTGAGCAGTACAAAGATTTATGAAATTTCAGATACCAGTAAATTATTGCTGAAAAATCTGGATCAGAAAGTAACTATGAAAGTGCTGGCAAACGAGGAAGAGGCGGACGAACGTATACGGACGTTTCTGAGCAAATACAGTGGACTGTCTAAAAATATATCTGTGGAATGGATTGATCCGGTGTTGCATCCATCGGCACTGGAGGAAAATAATACTTCGGAAAATACAATTGTCGTATCTTGTGGGGAAACCGGAAAATCAACGGTTGTAGCATTCAGCGATATTGTTGTAACAGATCTGTATTCTTATTATTATACAGGAACTGCTGCGGAGTCGGAGTTTGATGGAGAAGGACAATTGACAGCAGCTGTTAATTATGTGGCCAATGATGCGGAACAGCAGGTGTATCGTACAACCGGTCATGGAGAGACCGCTCTTTCTTCTACGATTAACGATTTGATGAGCAAGAATAATTATCAGGTGGACGAATGGAATCTGCTGATGGAAGGAAGTGTGCCGGAGGACTGCGAATTGCTTTTGATCAATGCACCGACAAAGGATTTGACGGAAGAGGAAAGGACGGCAATTGAAACGTATCTTGGACAGGGCGGAGATGTAATGTTGTTGCTGGGAGAAGAGAATGCCACTGAAATGCCGAATTTCGCTGCTTTGATGAAAACATACGGAATGGAGCCGGCAGATGGTTATGTTGCAGATCCTGAACGTTGTTATCAGGGGAATTATTATTATTTATTCCCACAGCTTTCTGTGAACGATGAAATGGCGGATGGCATCAGTTCGGAAATGGTGCTTGTGACAAATGCACACGGATTTACAGTTACCGATGCTGCACGCGATACGATTACAACAATAGCGTTTATGAATAGTTCCGATCATGCATATGCAATAACGGAAGAAAATCAGACGGAAGGGGCTTATACGCTTGGTGCAGTTGCCGTTGAAACGATTGAGGAAGAAACAGAGAGTGAATCGACTGAAGAAGAGAGTGGATCAACAGAAGAAAGTGAAACAACAGAAGAAAGTGAAACAACAGAAGATTCTGAGACAAAAGAAAGTCGGTTTACGGTAATTTCAGCCGGAAGTCTGATTGATGCGCAGATTACGGATACGTTTACAACATTGGAAAATACGACCATATTTATGAATGCAGTAACTGCTCATTTTGAAGGGGTAGAGAATTTGTCGATCGAACCAAAAAGCCTGACGATTGAATATAATACAGTGCAGCATGTTGGACTGTTTAGCCTGCTTGTGATTTTTGGTGTGCCGGTGATTATTCTGGTTGTTGGATTTGTTGTCTGGTTTAGAAGACGCAGAATGTAAATGAAGAAAACAGGAGGGATTGGATGACGAAAAAAACAAAAAAACTGTTGCTGCTGTTTGGAATATTTTTGTTGCTGCTTGGGATTTTATTTGGTATTCAGGCAAGGAACAAACGTCAGGAGCAAAAAGATGCAGAAGAAAAAGAGGCTGCGAAAATATACGTAACGGATTTGAAAAACGTAAGCGAAGTTCGATACAACGTGGGAAACGGGGAGTTTGGATTTGCAAAGCAAAATGATAAATGGATTTTTACAGAAGACAGTGATTTCCCATTGAAACAAAGTGTACCGGAACAGATTATAGATACATTTGGTAAATTAGAAGCTCAGAGGGAATTGAAAGACGGTGATTCTCTGGAGGCGTATGGATTGAAAAACCCGACGTATACGGTGTGCTTGACAACAACGGATGGAGCGCAGACAACACTGCAATTTGGAAATGCTGTGGATGATAGTTATTATCTGACAGTGGAAGGAACAGATCGGGTTTATACAGTGGCGTCAGGAGTCTTGGATGAATTGCAGTATACGATGGATGAACTGGCTCAGTTTGATACGTATCCGGAGATTGGCAGTGGAAATTTGATGAAGGAAACCATTACGGAAAATGGAAAAACAACGACTTATGATTCGGAAAAAGAAGAAGACGCAGAAAATATAGCAGCGGTGGCAGGCGGTCTGGGTGCGGTGGAATTGGATACGGCTGCAGAGTATTCCGTTTCAGATGAAGATCTGCCGAAATTTGGTCTGAATGAAAAAGCCAGAATTACTGTGGAAGTAACTTATAAAGCGAATGATATCGAAGATGCGATGACCTTGTATATCGGAAATACGAATGGAAGTGATAAACGGTATGTGATGATTAATGATTCACGAATCGTATATTTGATTTCGGATGAAGTGTGTAAAAATATTTTGAATGTGGATGATGCGACAGAATAATTTAATAGAATTTAATAGAGAGTTTATTGACTTTCAAGAAAAAGGAGAGCACAATATCTTACATCGCATAAATGGATAGAAAGCAAGAATGAAGTGAGGATGATGAAAGAATGAAAGAAAGATTGGGCAGATTTATGCAAGGACGTTACGGAGTGGATACTTTATCCAAGTTTCTCTTGGTTTGCGGTCTCGTTGCGGTGTTTGGCGCGGCTCTTTTTGATAGTCCGCTTGCAAGCAGTGTCTGCAATATGTTGGGATGGCTGGTTATTTTAATCTGTTATTTTCGACTGTTTTCCAGGAATGTGACAAAGCGTTATGCAGAGAATCAGGCATTTCTTGCAAAGACATATAAGATCCGCTGTTTTTTTCAGCGCCAGAAGGAGATACTAAAGCAGAGGAGAGTGTATCATATCTATCGATGTCCGGGATGTAAACAGAAGATCAGGATTCCCAGAGGGAAGGGCAAGATAGAAGTGAGATGTCCAAAGTGCGGAACTACATTTATCAAAAAAAGCTGAAAGCAGCCTTTGATAAAAGCTTGAAAAAAGTTTTTGAAAAAAGTTTTTTGAAAAAAATAAAAAAAGTTCTTTACATTTCCTAATGATCTGTGGTATTATATCACTTGTCGAGCGGAAGTGGCGGAATGGCAGACGCGCTAGATTCAGGTTCTAGTGGGAGTTAATCCTGTGAGAGTTCAAGTCTCTTCTTCCGCATCAAAGAAATAAGTCGAGAAATCTTAGAAATAAGGTTTCTCGATTTTTTTGCTTTACAGGAAACTTTTTTTGCGATTGTCACTGCGGCAAATCATTTTTTAAACCAATTTGGCAGTAACTTTTATGCAACTGCAATGAATAATGTTTCACCACAAATATTATATGATTTTTTGGATCATGAGACTCCGGTTCTTGTCTGGGTTACAATCGGGATGGCTCCACGTTCTGAAATTCATGGCTGGTATACGGAAGAAGGGGATTTTATGGAATGGGCAGAAAATGATCATGGTGAAGTTCTCATCGGATATAACGATACTTCTGTAATCATTGCAGATCCAATCCTTGGAGAATATAGTTGTGACAAAGAATCTTTTGAAACAGTTTTCTCTTCCCGAGGAAATAAATGTGTAGTTCTTCAAAAAAATTTTTGAATTTGAAACTTTTGGGCGGATTTTTTTATCTAATAAGTATCAATCGGTTGAAGAGCATGGAAACAAAGAAAGTTAAAGTTCGTACATACGGATATGATTAGGAGAGGAGGTATGCTGATGAGTCAGTTGGTGAGAAAGGCGCAGCGTGGAGATAAAGAGGCATTTATCACGTTGATGGAAGAACAAAAGCAGACGATGTATAAAGTGGCTGTCGGTATTCTTAAAAATGATGCGGATGCGGCAGATGCGATGCAGGATACTGTTTTAAGTTGTTATGAGAATTTACAGAGTTTGAGAGAACCGAAATATTTTCAAACATGGATGATGCGGATTCTGATCAATCACTGCAATCGTATTTTGGCAGAGCGTAAAAAAGTGGTTCCTATGGAAGAATATTTGGCAAACGGGAAACGGCAGGACGTGCAGGCAGCAGGAAAAACAGATACAATCAATGAAGATTTTTTGAAAATGCTGGAGCAATTAGAAGAACGGTATCGGATTGTATTGTTATTATATTATGTAGAGGAATTTAGCATTAAGGAAATCAGCAGCATTTTAAAGACGAATGAAAATACAATTAAGACAAGACTGGCAAGAGGGCGCGGGATTTTTAAGAAAGTGTACATGAAAGAATATGGGGAGATGGATTGCCGAACCAGTGAAATATAAGAGGTAACGGCAGTGATAGATCAAATGGAAAGCGAGGGATATCAGATGACAGAGAGACGGACTAGAATAGAGGATATTGAGATGGAAGAAAAGATGAAAAAGAATCTTCAAGAGCAGGTAGAAATTCCGGCTGAGGTAGAAAATAAGATGCAGGATGCTTATCGCCGGATATATCAAGGCGTTGTGACAATGAAACCGGCGGCAAAGAAACGGTTTCCAGCGTGGGCGAAAGCAGCAGCGGCAGCAGTTTGTGTAGTGTTTGCAGGAAGTGTGGTGCTGGTAAGCAATCCGACACTGGCAAAGGACCTACCGTTGATTGGAAATATTTTTGATGAAATGGTAAAGGCGAGGGATGCAGAACCTTATGGATATAAAGATACAACGGCATATCAAAATATCAAAGAAAATGCACAGCAGATCCAGACAGAGCAAATGACAGCGGTGGATCAGGGAATAAAATTGGAAGTTACAGATGCATACTGTGACGGATATGATCTGTATTTTACATTGGGCGTGCAGGATGAGGAAGGCATTCTTGGAACTGTGGATGGAATTCGATTGGGAAGAGCCTATGAAACAACAGAAGGGAAGAGACCTGTTACGGTTACTGTTGGAGAAGACGGTGAAACGCAGGTAGAAGAAACGGATATTGAATCACTAAAGAATCGGATGGGGCCGGAGGTTATAAAAATCGACGGAACCTATGTTGGCGCAAATATGAATATAAGAGATATAGGGGACGGGACTTATGTGGGTGTTATTCATATTGATGAATCATCCATGCCAGAGAAAACATTTGCGGAAAAGTTTCTTGTAGAACTGGATGTTGATATGGTAGAAAGTGCAAATTACGGGGATACATCAAAAGCTCCAAAGGCGGTTGCAGGTGAGTGGAATTTGAGTTTTGAAGTGGCAAAAGACGAAAGTAAAAATCAAGTGTTTGATGTACAGGCAGAAGACCAGGGATTTGTGGTAGAGAAGATTGTACAGACTCTGAGTAATCTGCATATTGATTTTGTGATTCCACAGGAATGGGTAGAGCAGAATCCGGAGATTCAAGTGATTGATGAAGATGGTAATTTTGTGGAAAAATGGGGAGGTAAGATTGAAGAACGGGAAGACGGAAGTCAAATGAGAGAATATACGTTGGAATATTCCGGTTCAAGAAATTATACGATTCGTGTGGTTGATAAAAATAACAGCAGTCAGGATGAATTGTCAATCATTACAGAAATTTCAATTACGTTGTAATCAGACCTTGACAAATGGATGATAAATGGGTTAGTATAGGCAACAGATAGATAAAGGCGAAGAAGAGAACAAGTAGCAATTTGCAGAGAAAACAGAAAGCAGCCGGTTGATGAGAGGCGCATGATACTGTTAATTGTGAATACATCTCAGAGCTGCACACCGAACGTACTTACAGATAAAGATAAAATGCAAGTAGGCTGTGACGGATTGGCAGACGTTAAGATGCTATGGCAATGCATGTTATATCGCTTTTTTATATAGTGAGAAGAGCGGCGGAACATAAGTTGTTACTGAGGCAGCAGGTGCGAATCTGTTGTGAATTAAGGTGGTACCGCGGGTATAGAACTCGTCCTTACATTTGTGTGAGGGCGAGTTTTTTGTGTTGACAATGAGCCAAAGTCACTTATATTTGCACAAGGGTGAATTTGGTGGAAAGTATAATTGCTTGTTTCCTCACCGAGAACAAAAAATGAAATTAGAAAAGGAGAACAACATCATGACACTTTACGAAGAATTACAGGCACGTGGCTTGATCGCACAGGTCACAGACGAAGATTTGATCAAAGAACTGATCAATAATGGAAAGGCAACTTTTTATATTGGATTTGACCCAACGGCAGACAGCCTTCATGTGGGACATTTTATGGCGCTCTGTCTGATGAAACGTCTGCAGATGGCAGGAAACAAACCGATTGCTTTGATTGGCGGAGGTACCGGAATGATCGGTGACCCATCCGGAAGAAGTGATATGCGTCAGATGATGACACCGGAGACAATCCAGCACAACTGTGACTGTTTCAAAGAGCAGATGAGTAAGTTTATTGATTTTTCAGAAGGCAAGGCGCTGATGGTGAATAATGCGGACTGGCTGATGGATTTGAATTATATTGAGGTACTGCGTGAAGTGGGAGCACATTTCAGTGTAAACCGTATGCTGACAGCAGAATGTTACAAACAGAGAATGGAAAAAGGTCTGAGTTTCCTTGAGTTTAACTACATGATCATGCAGGCATATGACTTCTACGCATTATACCAGAACTATGGCTGTAACCTTCAGTTTGGAGGAGACGATCAGTGGAGTAATATGCTGGCAGGTACAGAGCTGATTCGCCGTAAATTAGGAAAAGATGCAAGTGCAATGACCATTACGCTGTTACTCAATTCTGAAGGTAAAAAAATGGGTAAAACACAGTCAGGTGCAGTTTGGCTGGATCCGAATAAAACTTCTCCTTTTGATTTTTATCAGTACTGGAGAAATGTTGGGGATGCGGATGTTTTGAAGTGTATCCGTATGCTGACATTCCTTCCGTTAGAGCAGATTGATGAAATGGATTCATGGGAAGGCGCTCAGCTGAATAAAGCGAAAGAGATTCTGGCGTATGAATTGACAAGTCTGGTACATGGTGAAGAAGAGGCGAAGAAAGCACAGGAAAGTGCACGCGCGCTGTTTAGTCAGGGAAATGCAGCAGAGATGCCGACAACAGAACTGACAGAGGAAGATTTTACAGATGGTGTAATTGATATTTTGACACTTCTTGCAAAGAGCGGACTTGTACCATCTAAGTCTGAGGCAAGACGTGCGGTACAGCAGGGTGGCGCCTCTGTAGATGGAGAAAAGGTAACTGATATTTATGCGGCATTTGAGAAAGATCGGTTTACAGGAGACGGAATCGTTCTGAAGAGAGGAAAGAAGAATTTCCGCAAAGTAATCATCAAATAAAAGCAATCATCAAATAAAAGAAATTATCAAAAGATAAAATGTGTCAGAGGAAGCAGGAAACTGCTTCCTTTTATGCCATGGAGGAATGGGAAAATGAGAGTGAGTGCAGCCTGTATCCGTTGCATGGTGGAACGCCAGGAAGAACGGGTGCATAGTCTGAAGGATGAGTCAAAAAAGGCAGAATATCTAAAAGCAGTTTTGCGTGTGATCGGGCAGAGTGATGTGGAAACGTCAGCGCCGGAATTGGTGGAAGATATCAGTAAAGTGTATAAGGAGTATTTCGGAGAAGAGCAGGATTTTCAAGAAATTAAGAGAATGCATAATCAAAAGATGTTGGATATCGAGTCGCAGATCTGGCAGCAGATCAGTAGTGCAGAGCATCCTCTGGAGCGGGCTATTCTTTATGCACGTGCAGGAAATTATATAGATTACGGGGCGTTGAGCACAGTTGAAGAAAGCGTTCTCGAAACACTGATTCAAAATGTGGAACATGAGACACTGGATGAAACGTGCTATAGAGATTTTTGCAGTGATTCGGAGCGAGCATCGAAACTGGTATATGTAACTGATAATTGCGGAGAGATTGTGTTGGATAAACAATTGATCCGGTTTTTGAAAGAGCAGTTTCCGAATCTGGAAATTACAGCGCTGGTTCGCGGAAAGCAGGTCTTGAATGATGCAACGATAGAAGATGCACAGCAGATCGGATTGACAGAGCTGGTTCCGGTGATGGAAAATGGAACCGGAATCGCAGGAACTTCCATGCGTGCTATTAATGAAGAATCCCGAAAAGCACTGGAAAATGCGGATGTAATTCTGGCAAAGGGACAGGGGAATTTTGAAAGTCTGTATGGATGTGGATTGAATGTGTATTATTTGTTTCTGTGCAAATGTGATTGGTTTGTACGGAGGTTCGGTCTGACAAAAAATGCAGGTGTATTTATGCGGGAAGGCGATTACTAACAGAATAAAAAATAATAAGAAAAACCGGCAGAACAAGGGAATGTGATGTATGAGATGATTCCTAAGAACTGCCGGTTTTCTGATGTGCTTAAATCTGTTTTAAGTATTGTACGCTATATCCGGGGAGGGAAAGCTGACCGTTCAGATGCACTTCGTTACCGGTAATCAAGTCTTCGTATGTGCCGAAGAGTTCTCCATTGTTAGCGGTAAAATCACAAGCATCTGCATTGATTGCCACAAGCACCCGCTCCGATTCGGATTTTCTTTCGAAAATCAACTGATGGTTGGTAATTACAACATTGTGATAACCGCCATTGCATAGGGCGTCGCTGTCTCTGCGGATGGCAATGAGTCCGGTAATAAATTCGGTCAATTCATTTGGTTTCGGCTCTTCGAAACATGGCCGAAGGGCGTAGTCATTCTCAGGAGCCTTTTTGCCTTCTTCTCCCCATTCACTGCCGTAATAAATACAAGGGATTCCGGGCATGCCGAATAAAATGCCGTATGTCAGAGGCAGGTGTTCCGGATTGGCCAGGATACTTGCGATTCGTGTGACATCATGATTATCTACAAAATTCATCAAATGTTTTCCGCGGTAAATACACCATTGTTCCGGACCGTATTGTCGATTAAGAGAATGTGCAATTTCAAAAAGGTTCATACTGTTAAAACTGGAGTGGATTCCCTTATAACATTCATAGTTTGTACAACTGTGCAGCATTTCATCATTTACAATCAGATTATAATCACCAAACAGGACTTCTCCGATCAGAGCAAATCCCGGTTTTAATTCTTCGCAGAAACAACGAAGACGGCGCATGAAGTTGTGGTCTAAGCTGTAAGCCACGTCCAGACGCAGACCATCAATGTCAAATTCTTCAATCCAGAAGCGGACACATTCCAAAAGATAATCTACAACTGCAGGGTTTTGCAGGTTCAATTTTACCAGCTCAAAATGTCCTTCCCAGCCTTCGTACCAGAAACCATCGTTATAGCAGCTGTTTCCATCGAAACTGATATGGAACCAATCCTTATAAGGGGAATCCCATTTCTTTTCCTGGACATCCCGGAAAGCCCAGAATCCTCTGCCGACATGGTTAAATACGCCATCGAGCATGATTTTTACATTATGATTATGGAGTTCCTTACAGACTTCTATGAAATCCTCGTTGGTTCCAAGGCGACAGTCAAGGGTTTTGTAGTCCCTGGTATCATAGCCATGGTTGTCAGATTCAAAGATTGGATTTAAAATAATAGAACCGATTCCAAGTTTTTCAAGATATTCGCTCCACTCTCCGATCTTGCGGATCCGAGGAACTGTAATTCCGTCATTGTGTACCGGTGCACCGCAAAATCCGATGGGATAGATTTGATAAAAAGTTTCATTATAAGCCCACATAGTAATACCGCCTTTCTGTACCAGCCCTTTTAGAAAAAGAGCATTCTAAAAAAGAAATTATATTTTATATTTCTTGAATTTCTTAAATTTATTAAAATGATTGCAGGAATGCAAAATAAAATCCTGTGAATATAAATATATCATAAAATAAGAATCTAAAAAAGTCGAAAGAGAAAAAGAAGGGAAGAAACAGAAGAAGGGAATAATAGGAGATAATAGCGTATAATAATTGAAAAAGATGTTGACATTGGTGCAGAGCTGTACTATACTATTTAGGCATGACAAAAGGAGAAACAGTATACGCCAAAGCCCCGGAGTGTGCTGATTTCATATAAAAGCAATGAATGAATAACCAAGATTACAAAGAAAATTACAGGAGGAACATCCATGAAAACTTATATGGCTAACCCAGACAAGATTGAAAGAAAATGGTATGTGGTTGACGCTGAAGGTCAGACATTAGGACGTATGGCTTCTGAGATTGCCAAAGTATTAAGAGGTAAGAACAAGCCGGAATTTACACCACATGTAGATACAGGTGATTATGTAGTAGTAGTTAACGCAGAGAAGATTAAAGTTTCCGGTAAGAAACTTCAGCAGAAGATTTATTACAATCACTCCGATTATGTTGGAGGAATGAGAGAGACTACTCTGGCAGAACTGCTTGCTAAGAAACCAGAGAAGGTTGTAGAACTCGCAGTCAAAGGAATGCTTCCAAAGGGACCACTGGGAAGACAGATGCTTCAGAAACTGCACGTATATGCAGGACCGGAGCACGCTCAGCAGGCTCAGAAACCAGAAGTATTGACATTTTAAGGAAAGGTTGAAAGGAGGACATTACGATGGCTAACGCAAAGTATTATGGAACAGGAAGAAGAAAAAAATCTGTAGCAAGAGTATATCTTGTACCTGGAACAGGAAAAATCACAATCAATAAGAGAGATATCGACGAGTATCTTGGACTGGAGACACTGAAAGTAGTTGTTCGTCAGCCGCTCGTTGCAACAGAGACACTTGATAAATTTGATGTAATGGTTAACGTTCATGGTGGTGGATACACAGGACAGGCTGGAGCAATCCGTCATGGAATCGCTAGAGCACTTCTGCAGGCAGATGCAGAGTACAGACCAGTTCTGAAGAAAGCTGGATACCTGACACGTGACCCACGTATGAAAGAGCGTAAGAAATACGGTCTCAAAGCAGCTCGTCGCGCTCCGCAGTTCAGCAAGCGATAATCGACTGCTCAGACTATATCAAAATGGTTCA
>CAJKWK010000023.1 GCA_905203555.1 uncultured Lachnospiraceae bacterium | reverse complement strand
GGTGAGAATGAAAATGACATGGAAAAAGATGTTGAAGCAAATGACATGCTGGATTTGGACAGCTTTTTCTCGTGATAGCGTGGCTGCTATTACAATCAGGTGAAAAGATATCAAAACCGGTATTTATGATAGCAAAGGAAAAGTATATGATCAATATAATGAAATTATGTTATATGACAAGGCATTATTGTTTCGAAAATCTGTAGAAGAATATGATAGTCTTAGAAAAAAGGCAGAACAACTGAAGCAGGAGATCAATGACTGTGAACGGATGCGGAACGAAGAGGAGAAACATTATATTGAATTAAAACAGGAGCAAAAAATTTGTCAGGCGGAAAAGGAATCGCTGTCTGATAGTGATACACTCAAGTTAAAGCAGCAAGAAGTTGAAATTCGAAGACAATTAGAAGAATTAAAAAAGAATATTACAGGAAAACAGCAGCAGGAAGAGGAGAAAAAAGAGAAATATCAGGAAACGGAGCAGAGAATAAAACTTCAATTACAGAAAAATGAAATACTTTGGGAAGAAATTGAAAATAGTTTGGAGTATATGGAGGAAGAAATAGAAGGGATTCCTTTTGATGAATTTATATTTATGAAGAAGGAGCTGGTAGAGCAGAAAGGGGAGGCGTATTCTTTTCAATCTCATTCAGAATTGTTAAAGGATTATATGGCAAAGGTTCATCTTGGAAAAACGACGTTGGAAGAAGAAAAGGATTGTCAGGAGAAATATAGTAGATTTTTGCAGGAATTGGACATATATCAGGAAGAAAAGAACAGAGCAGAGCGAGAAGTCCTTCAATATGAAAATCAGTTTCATGAAGTAAAACAGGAGACAATTGAATCGATTTACCGTTGGGAAAAGGAGAATGTGGAGTTACATTTGCAGTCGGATATATTGCAGGAAATGGCAAGAGAGATCTCGTATATTAACAGCAATTGGCTGGAAGGATCAGGGAGAAGAGGCGCTAATAGAGTCTGTAGAAAAAACTGGGACATGGATTGATAAAAACGGAAATTACGGAATCGGAATTATAGAAGGAACGATTACTAAAAAGTACACGCCATGTTTTATAGGAGCTTATGCAAGAGAGCAGTATCGTATAAAGAAGATAGAGGAACTCGAAGCAGAAAGTCAGAGAATGGATGAGGTAATTCAAATAGCAGAAG
This sequence comes from uncultured Lachnospiraceae bacterium, assembly GCA_905203555.1. GTDB lineage: Bacteria > Bacillota > Clostridia > Lachnospirales > Lachnospiraceae > Schaedlerella. The sequence goes on along the minus strand of CAJKWK010000023.1, from coordinate 36,304 downwards.
AAGAAATTGCACAATTAAAGCAAAGGAAAAGCTGTCTGGAAATAGAGTGGAAATCATTTCCGAAAGAACAAGATCTGAAGGTGGCTGCAAAGGAATTGGAGAAGAAAACGAATATTCTGGAAGAAATAGAGTGTAAAGTACAGAACCAGAAAGGCGTTGTAGAAGGAGAACGAAAGAGTCTGGATGCAGTCCGGAAGCGCGTACAGGAAGTATGTCAGAAGTGCTATCTGCCCCCGCGTTTGGATGTGTTTACGGAAGCGGAAAAGGCTTTGGGTGAGTATAAAGAAGAGTTGATGAAAGTTCAGATTTCCTATGGAAATTATATGAATGGAATCAGTTTTGTAAAGGTGCAGAAGGAATATCTGGAAGGAATTGACGCTGATTTGGATGATATTCGTTACGATTTGAATCGCATGATACAAAATGAACGGGAAAAAAGAGGAAGTCTGAATTCGGTGATGGAACAGCTTGCTTTGACGGATTATGAAGCAATTAGGGAACGCTTGGAACATTGTATACTGGCAGAAAAGAAAGAGGGATATTTGCTTATTATGCAGTTATACAAAGAAAATCCAGAGGAATTGAGGAACGTTCTTAATTATGTAACAGCAGGAATTGCGAAACTGAAAGTGTTTCAAGAGAAAAAAAGAAAGAATTGTTACCGGTATTTTCGGCAAATATTACAGGAAATCCACACTATTTTGATGAAGGGAAGACAGGCGAAAAACTACTTTTTCATTATCTCAAGGAAAGAAAATTCGTTTTAAGACAAGAAGGACTTTCCAGAGTAGAATATAAAAACAGAATTTATTATGAAGCGGGGCTTTTGAAGGATGAAGTGTCTAATGATGCGCTGGCATATGGGATTCATGGCTGGAGAATGGAGGGCGGTTTACATAAAGGGATTGAAGGTTTTTTTGAGAATCAGGAGCCTGTAAAATTGACTTTACAGACAATTGGAAGATTGGAGAAAATTTGCGGACAGAGTCAACAAGTATATGTAGTAGAAAATCCGGCAGTGTTTTCTGTATTGATAAGGAAACATCCGGAGTGGACTGTTATCTGCGGGAATGGACAATTGCGTCTGGCGGTGCTTGTTCTTATGGATAAATTTATGTGTGACACTGTTTTCTGGTATGCGGGAGATTTTGATCCGGAGGGTCTTCTGATCGCACAGAAGTTAAAACTTCGATATGGGGATCGGATGAACCTTTGGAAGTATGAGGTGAATTTGTATGAAACATATTTATCGGAAGTAGAATTGAGTGACAGGCGGATAAAAAAGCTGGAGCAGGTTTATATTCAAGAGCTGCAGGAAATAAAAGAAGTGATGTGTAAGAAACGGAGAGCTGCATATCAAGAAAGTATGATAGGGGTTTTGGGAAAGTGAGCGGTACGATAAAAGCAGTATTATTTGATATGGATGGAGTATTGATTGATACGGAGAAGTATTTGACGAAGTTTTGGCAGCAGGCGGCAAGAGAGGCAGGGCTGGATTTGGATATCACAGAATTTTATGAGTTTCGGAGTTTGGCGAGCCGTTACGCCGCGGTGGAGTTTCGGAAAAAATATGGAGTGCAATATGACTATTTTGCGATTCGTGAGCGACGAAAGGAATTGATGAATGCACATCTTGCACAACATGGGATTGAGATAAAACCGGAAGTAAAAGAAACTTTGCGGAGTTTAAAGGAGAGGGAATATGATATTGTCGTAGTTACGGCTACGGATGAGGAACGGACCAAACAATATTTAACGGAAATAGGAATTTATGATTGGTTTGATGCCATTATCTGTGCCACTATGGTAGAACGAGGAAAACCGTTCCCGGATGTGTATCTTTATGCCTGTGCACAAATCGGACGCAGGCCGGAAGAGTGTATGGCAGTGGAAGATTCCTCAAATGGTGTGACAGCTGCCAGTGCGGCAGGGTGCAGAACGGTGATGGTGCCGGACTTGACATTGCCCGATCCGGAACTGGAAAAGAAAGTTGTGGGAGTTCGGGAGTCTCTTGGAGGAATCTTAACTCTTTTGGATTGATCTCATAGTTCATAATGGATTACGGATGGTCGAAAAAAGATTTAAATCCGTAGGTGTCCAAACATTTACCCATCTAAAGAGGGATAATATAGCTATCGAAAACGAAGACAGGAATATAGATCATATCATTGATCTTATATGAGCACAGATAAAGGAGAGATAGCTATGAAAGGATATTATGTGACAGAAGGGTACATGGGGTTCGTGAATGGAGAGTATAGATTATTTGCCGATGAGAGAGATTATAGAGAATATTTGGAAGATTGATCTTCATTTGCAAGATAAGTAAATAGTTTTAAAATTAAAAATCCACTGTATCTGGTTTGTCAGTACAGTGGATTTTTAATAAATAACATCCATTGGATTATCCTCCTTATTCACTTGATATCTATCTGAAACTATTATCTCAAATAGTGTTTTAAAAAATACGTGCTGTTAAATAATTACTGTCCCATTGGTCCGTACCTCTTTCGTTAGATTCTAAAATGTTTGATTAAGATTTAAAATTATTTGTCTGGTGGTCCGTCCTCCTTATTTTTATTTTTTGTCTTTTGTTTTGTTGTTATTATAATATCTCATTAAATGAAGAATGTCAATATAAAATTAGAAAATAATTTCAAAATAATTAAATTAACAGACAATATGGGCGTTGAATAAAAAGCAAAGGGGAAAATCTTTGTGTGACGGCTGTTTTTATGATATGATGAGAAACGGATTTGATGGACATTTTTATGTGGATTTTTAGTTTGGAGGACTTGAATATGCAGTTAGAGAATGGAAGACCACAGTCTGTGGACAATAGATTGGAGAAAGAAATCAGAGTGTATGATTTTTTAGACTCACTTGGTGTGGAATATCAGCGGATCGATCATGAGGCGGCAATGACAATGGAGGCATGTGAAGAGATTGATAAAATCCTTGGCGCCATGATTTGTAAGAACTTACTTTTGTGTAACCGGCAGGAGACAGAATTTTATTTACTTCTTATGCCGGGCGATAAGCCGTTTAAAACAAAGTATTTATCGGCACAGATTGGTTCATCCAGATTGTCTTTTGCAAAGGCGGAATATATGGAAGAATTTTTAGATATTACACCAGGATCTGTAAGTGTGTTGGGATTGATGAATGATCATGATATGCGGGTGCGGCTTTTGATTGATGAAGATGTACTAAAAGAAGAGTATTTTGGATGTCATCCATGTATCAATACGTCCAGTCTTCGGTTTAAAACAGAAGATTTAAGGCGGGTAATTCTTCCTGCTCTGAAGCATGAACCTCAGATGGTAAAGTTATAGTTATAAAAAAGAAAATTCCTCTGTTCGGCGATGCAATGTGATGTCGCTGAACAGGGGAATTTTTCATATTAAATAAATCCCTATGCGTTTAAAAAAGTTCTGTAATCATGTATGATTTCATGTATTATCTATTATCGTTTGATATCGTAATTCATATTCATCAGGTTGCGGATCGTTGCCGCATCATCGGTAATATTTCCGTCTCCATGAATCGTATGTTTGATCACGCTGCTTGCAACAGCGAAGTTGATCATGTCCATTGGTTTGTAGTCGTTCATCATGGCATAGATCAATCCGCTGGCAAAGGCATCTCCGCCACCCACGCGGTCCAGAATTGTAAATGTAAATAATTTACTTTCGTATGTGTGCCCTTGATACCACATGAAGGCTTTGAGGCTGTTTTCACTTCCGCTGTGTGCATAACGGACATGGCGGCCGATGCACTGAAGATTAGGATAACGCTCGACAAACTGCTCAAAGATTTCTTCCTGTTCTTCATAGCTGGGCTGAAGTGGAATACTATCTTTGATATCTCCTTTGCTAGGATCTTTTTCATCTTTCCAGAGGTGATATGGTTCGATTCCGAGCAAAACATTGACGTAAGGGAGGCATTTGGTACAGAAATCGCGTGCTTCTTCCCAGGTCCACAGGGTGCTGCGGAAATTTCCGTCAAAGCTGACAGTTAGTCCCATTTCCTGTGCTGTTTTCAGGCAATCAAGAATAAAGGCGCGGCAATTTTCTCCAAGTGCCGGCGTGATTCCGCTTAAATGCAGCCAGGTGAATCCATTTAGAAGTTCGGCAATATCGACAGTGCTGAAATCAAATTCTGCAAAGGCGCTGTGTTTTCGGTCATAGGTGACTTTGCTTGCGCGGATACCGTAACCGGTCTCCAGATAATAGGTTCCCAAACGGTGAGTAGGTGTCTGCTCTGGGGTACTCAGGATCACCGGAGCACAGTGGACATCGTTGCTGCGCAGCATACGGATGGCGCTTTTACCGAGACTGTTGTTTGGGACGACAGTAAAAAAGGTACTGTCGATTCCGAGGTTTGCAAGTGCGAGAGCAATATTTGCTTCGCTTCCGCCGTAACTTGCGTCAAAAGAATTGGTCATACGGATCTTTTCATAGTTTGGCGGAGTTAAACGTAGCAAGATTTCGCCGATTGTGATGAATTTGTCCTCGCTGGTATTGGTCAGTAAAGGATTATGGTTTTGCATAGGGAACTCCTTTCTCAAAATGAAATGGCTCATACTCTGAAATACCGGAGAATGAGCATGGATAGTAACAAGTTTATTTTAGTCGTTTCTGTGGTGTTTTACAACAAAAAATAAAAATGTATCAAAATAAAAAATATAGGTATAAAAATGGAGAATTTTTGCAGTATATAAATAGCAGCAGATATAAAAAAGTAGATATGAAAGAAGTAGAACGAGGAGGCAGTGTAATGAAAGCGAAAGTAAATGATGGATGTATTTCATGTGGGGCTTGTGTTGCGGCATGTCCGGAGGTATTTCGTTTTAATGATGAGGATGTAGCAGAAGCGTACGCAGAAGTAACAGAGGACGTGCGGGAGACAGCAGAAGAAGCGAGAGACAGTTGTCCGGTTTCGGTGATTGATTTGTTTGAACAGGAATAAAGGGCAATGAAGTTTGTTTAAAAAGAATAGAAATGTTTAAATAAAGAGAGTCGTAAATTTATCAAAAAGGAGATGAATTTACGATTCTTTTTTTGTTTTTTTAGTAAGAATTTGTTTTCAAACTTTATAGTTAACTATAAGGTTTTTGAAGGTGTGAAATTTCAAAGGAAAAGTCGTTTTTTTGAAAAAAAGGTCTAAAAAGTGAATTGTAATGGGACGGAAAACTAGAATAATTTAACAAAAAGAGTGTGTTTATTTTGTGACAAATCACGATGAAAAAAGACAAATTATAAATTGACTTTATAGTAACTGTAAGGACTATCATGTACTTAAGACCTGAGAGACAAAAAGGAGGTGCCCAAAAAGCGATCAGAAAAAAGGAATAGGAAAATAGGAATCAGGAGAGAATGGAGGAAAAGAAAATGAATTTATCGTCAGCAAAAATAAAAATTAATCGATGGCTGATTATTATGTTTTTAGGTTTTAACTTTGGATTTTCGTATGAACCGCCGTATATCCGTTATACATTCCATGAAGAATTGACAACGGTCTGCGGATATACAGATACACAGTTGGGATTGATGTTGAGTGTATATGGAACGTTGGCACTGTTGTTTTATGTTGTAGGCGGTGTGAGTGCTGATAAGTTTTCGTGTAGAAAGTTAATCGTGATTTCATTGCTCGGAACAACAGTAGGATGTGTGATCATGGCAACATATCCGCCGTTCTGGGTAGCATTGTTGGTAGAAGCACTTTGGGTAGTAACAACAATCGGATTATTGTGGTCACCGACAGCGAAGGTAGCAGCGCTTTTAGGAAAAAAAGAAGAAGAGGCCAAGATCTTCCCGATGTTAAGTTCTTTTGAAGGTGTTGGAGCAATGGTTACTACATTCTGCTGTACATTTGTTTTTGGTATGGTAGGTGCAGAAAGTAATGCAAACAGTTTCCGATATGTATGGATCGGATATGCGGTATTTGGTGTTATTTTAGCAATTATCTCTTTCCTTGTAGTACCGGAGAAAACACTGGAAGAAGAGAATGCAGTAGAAGTAAAAGAAGAAAAAGAAGAAAAAGTAGATAAAAAGGCACGCAGAAAAGAAAACAGAGGTGTTCTGATTCAGGTTTTGAAGAACCCGATGACATATATTGCAGCATTTATCGTTCTCGGATCTTATATCATTTATTCCTGTCTTACTTATACACAGTCTTACCTGTGTGATTTATATGGCATGGATATGACAACAGCTTCTTATTTTAGTATTGTTCGTAACCAGATGATGAAAATCATAGCAGGACCGTTGTCCATTATGATCATGTCAATTGCGATTTTGAAGAATTCCCCGACAAGACTTTGTGTTGCAACTTCTGTTCTTAGTGCAGTCGGTTTGGCAGTTACATTGTTGATGCCGCTGAATCCAAAACTTCTGGTATTGCTCATGGGTGTTGCGATTATTCTGAGTTTTATCGCACTTCTGGCAAAAGCACAGAATTTTGCATGTACAAGTGAGACCGGAGTTGATGCAAAAATATTCGGAACAATGACCGGAGTTGTATCACTGATCGGATATTCCTCAGATATGTGGATCTATACAGTCATCGGACGCTGGCAGGAAACCTTGGAACCGGTTGCAGCATATAACAGAGTTTGGTATCTTGCACTTGCAGGATGTGCGCTTATGTTTGTAAGTGGTCTGGCATTGCTGATCAGACAGAAAAAGGCAAATAAAAAAGCGGCATAGTAAAAATCAAAAATCAATCGGGATTTGGAGTTTTAGTATCATATCACGTTTATCGCATAGAGGGGACATGAATTCGCTTACGACTTCGCATATATAGTCCCCTGCGATCCTATATCCCTTGCTGTGGATTTCATCAAGGAGCCTGTTGATATATAAGATTTCATGATTACTGTTATCGCAGATGATACATAAAAAAGTATGGCGAGGCACAGTTTCACAGGTAGAAAACCGATCCCGGTCGTTATCATTTATAAATACAAACAATTCAGTTGTTATGAAATTACGTTTTACGAGATTTTCTTTTTTCATAATACTGCTTACATTAAAGAAGTAGAGTGCAGGAAGATTCTGTTGGGTTAGGTTATTTTTGAATGAGCGCAGCATATATTCATAATTCGAAGCAGAGTCTTCATTATAATAGTAGTTTATTTTGGTATCGTATTTATAAATCGTTCTTTCAGGAATTAATTCGATATAAGGAATTCCGGCTTTGGGTAGCTGCGGATATGTGAGGTAATCTGATAACTTCCGCTCAATCACAGCCTGAGTTTCTTGCAAAAGCGTAATGCTGGAAAAATTGATCTGATATTTGCTGTACAATGTTTCCATGAGCCATTTGGTATCATTTGTTTCCAGATAGGTTTTAATATCCTTTAAGGGAATACCTAAGGATTTCATGTGGGAAATGATATCCAGTGTAGCACATTGTGTGATTTTATAATAGCGATAGCCGGTTTTTTGATTGGATTCTGCCGGATGCAGAAGTCCGATCTGGTCGTAATACCGCAGTGTTTGTTCCGAGATATTATTAAATCGTGCAAATTGTCCAATTGTTAGTTTTTTTGAAAAATCCTGCATATGATAAACTCCTGTCATGTTTTAGGATTATTATATCAAAAAAAGCAGATATATCAAATGAAAGAGAGGAAAGAAAAATGAATATCACATCAAATAATGTAGAAGAGTTACTGAAGCATATTACAGAAACATTTGCAGAGCACAAAGAAGAGCTGTGCCAGTATGACAGAGCGATAGGAGACGGTGATCACGGCGACAGTATGGCAAGAGGAAGTCGTGACGGCTATGCAGCAATTGAGGCAATGGATGAAAACAGTTCTGTTACAGAGTATTTTAAAATCTACAGCAGAGCGATGAGAGCATCTATCGGAGGAGCAATCGGACCTATTTTCTCAATTGTTGTAAATGAAATCGGTAAGTCTGCAAAGGAAAGCGGACAGATCTCAGCGGCAGAGTATGCAGTTGGATTAAAGAATGCAGCAGAAAAAGTAATGGATCTTGGCGGAGCAGTTCTGGGAGATAAGACACTGGTAGACGCACTGGTTCCGGCAGCGGAAGCAGCAGAGGCAATGACAGACGCATCTCTGGAAGAAATGGCAGAGGCTGCAAAGGACGCAGCATGGAAAGGTGTTGAAAGTACAATTCCGATGCAGGCAAAAATGGGACGTTCTCATTTCCTGAGAGAAAAATCCGTGGGACATCAGGATGCAGGCGCTACTTCACTTTACTTTTTGTTACAGGCAATTTGTGAATTTGTAAAATAATAAAATAGAAATATATTTCAGCAGAAAGGAAGATGGATTATGAAAGCAAAGAAGATTATTAACGCACAGGAAAATATTGTACGTGAAACAATATCAGGATATATCAGATCTCAGCAGGATCGTCTGCATCAGGTGCCGGGTACACAGGTTGTAGTACGAAATGAACTGGATCAGGGAAAAGTCGGAATTGTTATGGGATATGGTGCAGGACATGAACCTGATGCGATCGGATATATGGGTAAGAATTATATGGACGCACAGGCAATCGGCGGCTTATTTGCAGCTCCGGGACCGGATCCGATTTATGAAGCGTTGAAAGAAGCAAATACAGGCGCTGGCTCTCTGATTCTGATCAGTAACTGTGCAGGAGATATTTTGAATGCAAAACTTGCACTTGAGATGTGTGAAGAAGACGATATCCCGGCAAAGGGAATTCTTCTTGGCGGAACAAATGTAGCAGATCCGTACACAGGCGACAGAAAAGACAGACGTATGGGAGTTGCTTTGTTTGAAACAAAAATGATTTCCGGATATGCAGGACTGGGACATACAATTGATGAAGTAATCGAATTTGGAAATGAAGTCATTGATAATGTACGTGCGATCACGATCGGAATCCGCCCGGGAACATCCCCGTCTACAGGAGATGTAATGTATGAGCTTCCGGATGATGAATTAACACTTGGCGCAGGCGGACACGGAGAAGCCGGTGCAGATAACATTCCGATGTGTTCTTCCCGTGAGCTTGCTTCACAGGTACTGGAAATGATCTTGAATGACAAACCATTTGTTCCGGGAGATGAATTGAGCTTTATCGTAAACGGAACAGGTGGAACAACGATGATGGAACTTTTGATCTTCTACAATGACGTATGGAACATCTTGGAAGAAAAAGGATACAAAGTCTTCAAACCGATCGTAGGAACACTTTCTACAATTCAGGAAAGTTCAGGAATCGTGTTGGACGTATGTAAAATGGCAAATGAAGATATGAAAAAGACATGGACGATGCCGACAGACGCATCTGCATTTCCAAAGATGTAAAAGGAAGGTGTAACAATGGAATTTACAATGGCTGAGCTTTTACAGAAAGCTCATAAAGGAAAATATGCGATTCCGGCTATCTGCGTGAGCAACATGGAATCTGTTCTGGCTTGTTTTATGGCAGCAAAGAAACTGTCATCTCCGATCATTATTCAGTCAGCATATTCACAAATGGAAGCGCAGATGATTGATTATGCAGAACTTGCAGGGGTGATCCGATCTTTTGAAAAGAGATTTCCGACTGTTCCGTATGCGATACATCTGGATCACGGCATGAGTGAGAAAGAATGTATGGATGCATTGGAAGGCACGTTCCCGTCCGTTATGTTTGACGGTTCCTCTCTCTCCTTTGAAGAGAATATCGCATATACAAAAAGAATCAAAGAAGCAGCAGGCTCTGAAAGAACAGTAGAGGCGGAAGTCGGAAAAGTCGGCGGAGAAGAAGGCAAAGGCATGGATGCTGAATGTACGATCGTTAAAAGTGATCCGGACCAGTTAAGAGAATTTCTGGATAAGACAGGGGTAGACGCGATTGCGGTTTCAATCGGAAATATCCATGGAACACATGGCGTGGTTAAAAAAGCGCCGGAGCTGGATTTTGAATTATTGGAAAAGCTGAATGAAGTGTGCAGAGTACCGCTTGTTTTGCACGGCGCATCGGGAATTCCGGAAAGTGACGTTAAAAAAGCAGTGACAATGGGAATCTGTAAAGTAAATTATTATACACAGCTGTATCAGGTTTATATGGAGTGCGTAAAAGAAAATGTAGATTATACGATGGAAGAGTGTATGGGGAAGGCAACCCTTGTACTGGCAGGAGAAATTGAAAAGCTGATTCAAATCTGCGGTTCTGAAAATAAAGGGTGAAAGTAAGAAAGGAGGGAAATGTTATGAGACATGAATTTTTTGTCCCTACACAAATGTATTTTGGTAGTGGATGTCTTGAACAATTAAGCGAGGTAAAACTGCCGGGTAAGAAGGCGTTGGTCGTTACGACCGGCGGAGACTGGATTGAAGAAGGCAGATACATAGAGCGGATTCAGGATCTTTTAAAAAGAAACGGTGTCGATAGTGTTGTCTATGATAAGGTGCGTCCGAATCCGGGGAAAAAGCAGGTCGTAGAAGCGGTGGAGGTGTGTAGAAAAGAAAATTGTGATATGGTATTAGGATTCGGAGGAGGCAGCAGTATTGATTCCGCAAAATCTATAGCATTGGTTGCTACCAATGAAGGTGATTTATGGGATTATGTTGCGACCGGTTCCGGACAGGGAAAAGAAATCACAAAGGCTCCGCTGCCGATCATAGCGGTACCGACAACTGCAGGAACGGGAACAGAAGTCGATCCGTGGGTTGTGATCACAAAAGAAGAAACAAATGAAAAGATAGGATTCGGAGCAAAAGAATTATTTGCATCAATGGCATTTGTCGATGCATCACTGATGACATCGGTTCCGCCGACATTGACTGCATATCAGGGATTTGATGCACTTTTCCATGCAATGGAAGGGTATATCGCAGATGTGGCGACTCCGATGAGTGATTTATTTGCATTGAAGAGTATTTCCTTGATCGGAGAAAATCTTACTAATGCAGTCCGGGACGGAAAAAATATAGAGGCAAGAGAAGCAGTAGCAATGGCAAGTTCCTATTCAGGAATTGTAGAATCCATATCAAACTGCACTTCCAATCACTCTATTGCACAGGCTATGGGCGCTTATCATGATGATCTGCCTCATGGAGCAGCATTGTTGATGATTGCGAATGAGTACTTTAAAAGCTTTGAAGATATTATTCCTGAAAGATATGCACAGATGGCGAGAGCATTGTCAGGAAATGAAAATGCAGGAGCAAAAGATCTGGTAAAAATCTTATACGATCTGGAAAAAGAATGTGGTGTGGAATGTTTGAAAATGTCAGATTACGGAATCCGTGAAGATGAATTAGAAGTATTTTGTACCAACGCCATGGAGTTTGCAGGGGAATTGTTTGAGATTGAACCGGAACCGTTGACGAGAGAACGAGTTATGGAGATTTTAAGAAACTCTTATCGATGAGAGGAGTGTAAGATTTGAAGAAAATCATAAGTGAAATTGATAAACCGATTTTTGGAATATCTATTCTGGTCAGTGTGATCAGCATGCTTGTCTTGCTGATCGCGCCTGAACAGAGTGAAAAAGTTGTGGATCAGATTTTGTACGTTATCACACACAGATTTGGATTTTTATACATTATTGCTTATGTGGCGGTATTTGTTTTCCTTATCTGGCTTGTGTTTGGAAGGTATGGAAAAACGGTTTTGGGAACACCGGGTGAAAAACCACAGTACAGTGACTTTAGCTGGATGTCCATGATGTTTTGTACCGGTATCGCCAGTTCACTTATGATTTTCTCTTTTATAGAGCCTATCTATTATCTGACAGATACTCCTTTTGGTATTGCAGAACAATCTGTTGAAGCTTATGAGTATGCACACATGTATGGACAGTTTCACTGGGGCCCGAGCGCATGGCTTTTCTATGTGCCTGCAACAATTGCGATCGCGTATCATCTGTTTGTGCAAAAAGGAGATTCTGTACGTCTCGGAGATATTTGCAGAGATGCAAAATATGGAGGAAAATGGATTTCAAAAGCAATTGATATTTTTACGGTGCTGGCGGTTTTGGGCGGAATTGGGACTTCCATGGGGCTGGCGGCCCCGTTGATCTGTCAGATCATCAGCAAAATATTTGGGATCCCAAATGATGGGAAGCTGCTTTTAGCTGTGTTTCTGTTGTGGTTTTTGATGTTTACGATCAGTGTATGGAGAGGACTGGATAAAGGAATAAAAGTGTTGAGTAATATCAACATCTATCTGGCGCTGGTGTTTATTGGGATCATTCTCTTGTTGATCGGACCGGGGCGTGTGATAGATGTGGAGTTAAACAGCGTGGGTCTGTACTTTAAAGAATTTTTTAGAATGAGTCTATATACAGACCCATATGGAAAGGGCGGATTTCCGCAGAACTGGACCATCTTTTATTGGGGGTGGTGGTTGTCTTATATCCCGATCATGGGGCTTTTCACAGCGCGCATTTCAAAAGGACGTACCATACGTCAAGTTGTCTTGGGAATGATAGGATATGGTTCTCTGGGATGCGTACTGAGTTTTTCGGTTTTGGGATGTTATGCTCTTGACTTACAGATGAGTGGCAGAGTGGATCTGGTAACTATTTTAGGTACACAGGGAAAAGAAGCTGCGCTGATGGCTATTTTGGAAACACTTCCGTTTACGACGATTTTATCATTGCTGTTTTGTGTTGTGACAATTGTATTTATGGCAACAACAATTGATTCTTCGGCCTTTATATTGGCATCGGCAACAAGTAAAAAGCTTAAGGGAGAACAACAGCCGGCAAGGTGGAATCGCGTGGTGTGGTCAATTGTTTTTGTGGTATTTTCAATAGCTCTTACCAGAATAGGTGGTCTTGATACTATGCAGACGGCGAGTGTTCTGACAGGATTGCCGATGATATTTGTCTGCATGCTTGTCTTGCGTACATTATATAAAATGTTGGCAGGCAATAATAAGAAAATAAATAACTAGGAACAGATTTCTTATCTGATATTAGGAAGATAGAAGAAAGGACTGACGCTGTGGATTGGAAACAGGCGCCGGTCCTTTGTTTTGTATGTAAAAGGGTAGTGGTTTATTTTGATGCATAGTGGTTTTCATATGTTACGATAATAGAACGGACAGTAATATATAGAAAGAAAAACTGGTGTTTTTTATTTTAAAACGTTATAATGGTATTACTGTGACATGTGAAATTAAAGAGGATGGTTTAAAGGAGGAGAGAAGGATGGAATTTAATCCAAACAGTTCACTTTTATTTGTTCTGGCAGGGGCAATTATCGTGTTTGTGATCGCACAGTCATTATTTTTTATGATTCGGGCTTACCGAAGAGGGAAGGAATTGGGCATGGATGTCTCGCAGATGCGAAAGACTATGATTTCTACGGCAGTTTTTACGGTGGCGCCGGCTTTATCTATTTTGTTGGGCGTGATTACGCTGTCTAAGTTTTTGGGGCTGCCGCTGCCATGGCTGCGGCTTAGTGTAATCGGTGCAATTACATATGAACTTCCGGCGGCAACTTCTACGGCAAATGCTTTGGGAATTTCACTTTCGGAGACGGTGATGGATCCGACGGTATACACTGCAATTGCGTGGGTTATGACTTTGGGAATCTTTCCGGGGTTGATCTGGGTTCCGTTGTTCATTAAGAAAATTCAGGGCGGTTTGATGAAAATTAAAAACAAAGACGGCAAATGGGGCGATATTTTAATGACAGCAATGTTCCTTGGAATGATTTCAGCATTTCTCGGAATGGTATTTTCAGATATTCGTTCTGGATTGAAGGGGTGGATCCCGATTTTTGTGCTGTTGTTTTCGGCATTGCTGATGGGCGTCTGCGGAATCTTGATTAAGAAATGTAATATGAAATGGCTGGAAAACTATGCATTGCCGATCAGTATGCTTGGAGCCATGGTATTTGCGGCAATTATAACACCGGTGATAGGAGGCTGAGAAAGATGAAGAAGAGAAGTTATGAGGAAATGACACATATTTACGGAAGAATCTGGATCCTGTCTGCTCTTGGAATGATTTTTTCTTATCCGATCATTACATGTATTTATTATGGGGCATGGCCAGGATGGAAACCGGTGCTGCAGGGGCTTCTTGGAGTGGCGCCGATCTTCTGGACAGTAGGATTGATTGAAGTGCTGACGTTTGTGCCGATGTTAGGAACGGCTAGTTCTTATCTTGCGTTTGTTACAGGAAATCTGACGAATTTAAAAGTTCCGGCAGCGTTGACTGCAATGGAAAATGCGAAAGTGAAGCCGGGCAGTGAAGAGGGAGAAGTGATTTCAACGATTGCGGTGGCAACCTCTTCCATTGTGACAACAGTTGTTATTGCACTTGGTGTGGCAATGCTTGTTCCGCTTACCCCGATTCTAAACAATCCGGCAATTAAGCCTGCGTTTGACAATATTTTACCGGCGTTGTTTGGTGGATTGGCAGTTGTATATGTAAGTAAGAACTGGAAAATCTCCATTGCACCGCTTGTATTTATGGTGGTATTGTTCTTGCTGGTCCCGGCCTTGTCAAGTTCAGTAGGAGTGTTGGTTCCGGTGGGAGCATTGATTGCAATTGGTTCCGCAAGAGTGTTGTACAAAAAAGGAATGCTGTAAAAAGTGGATTTGAAAAATAGAAATATAGAAAGTGGGGAAAACAGATGTTAGGTACGATTTTATTAATACTTGCAGCAGTTGTTGTAATTTTTCTGGCTGTTATCTTATTGCGGGCAGCCTGGTTTAAGCCGAAGGCGGAATTGACTTCGTCTTTGGAAGAGGTTTTTTTGGATGAAGGCCGGATTGTGTGGGATATGCAGGAAATGATTCGATGCAAGACTGTTTCTTATAACGATCCGTCGTTGATTGATCAGAAAGAGTTTGAAAAATTTCAGAAATTACTTCCTAAATTGTATCCGAGTGTACATGAGACTTGCGAGAGGATCATGCTTGGAGTAAATGGAATGTTATATTGCTGGAAGGGTAGAAAAGATGGAGATCCGGTTGTTTTGATGTCTCATTATGATGTGGTTCCGGTGGAAGAGTCTCAGTGGGAAAAACCGGCATTCGAAGGAATCGTAGAAGATGGTGTGCTTTGGGGAAGAGGAACTCTGGATACAAAGGGAACTCTGTGCGGAATTATGGAAGCCGCAGAGAAGTTGATCAAAGATGGATTTGTACCTGAGCACGATATTTATTTTGCATTTTCAGGCCAGGAGGAAATCAATGGACCGACTTGTCCGGCAATGGTGGACTGGTTTGAAGAAAAGGGCATCCATCCGGCAATGGTGCTGGATGAAGGCGGAGCTGTCGTAGAAAATGTATTCCCGGGAGTGGACAGAGAATGTGCCTTAGTAGGAATTGCGGAAAAAGGACTGACGAATATTGAATTTCATGCAAAGAGCAACGGCGGACACGCATCGATGCCTCCGGTTCATACAATCGTTGGGGAATTAGCGCAGGCAATTGTAGATGTTGAGAAACACCCGTTCCCAAGGCAGATTACAAAACCGGTGCGGGAAATGCTGGATACGCTGGGACGCCATTCTACATTTGCGTATAAGATTTTATTTGCAAATTTATGGTGTTTTGCAGGGATTTTTGATAAAGTGTGTCAGAAATCCGGCGGAGAGTTGAATGCGATGATTCGTACAACTTGTGCTATGACTAAGATGCAGGGAGGAAAAGCATTTAATGTAATTCCGCCAAAGGCATCTGTAGGTATGAATTTGCGTCTGATCGGTACAGATACTGTAGAGTCTGCAAAAGAGTATCTTGAGAAGGTGATTAACAATCCGAATATAGAAGTATCCGTATATGAAGGAAGAAATCCATCTGCGGATTCAGATACGTCATGTGAAGAATGGGGTGTGTTGTGTCAGGCAGTTGCAGATACATGGAGAAAGGCTTTGGTTTCTCCGTATTTGATGATGGCTTGCAGTGATTCCTGGCATTATTGCAGAATCACAGACCGGGTATATAAGTTTTCAGCGATGAAGCTGTCAAAGGAAGAGCGCGGTATGATTCATGGAAATAATGAGCGTGTTCCGGTGGAAACATTAGTAAAAGCGGTTGAATTTTATGTGCGGTTGATGCAGAAATGTTAGGGAGAGAGGAAATGAAGAAGGAACTTGCATACGAGGTGATAGAGCGCCTTCGCAAGGAATATCCGGATGCGAAATGTACGCTGGATTATGATGATGCATGGAAATTATTGGTTGGTGTCCGATTGGCTGCCCAATGTACGGATGCACGTGTAAATATTGTGGTGGAAGAGCTGTATAAACAATATCCGGATCTGGAAGCGCTGGCTGCGGCTGATGTGGAGGCAATCGAAGCTATTGTACGACCATGTGGTCTTGGAAAAAGTAAAGCGCGGGATATCAGTGCATGTATGAAGATGATCCGGGATGAGTTTGGCGGAAGAGTTCCGGATGATTTTAATGATTTATTGAGACTTCCGGGAGTGGGACGAAAAAGCGCAAATCTCATTATGGGAGATGTCTTTGGAAAGCCGGCAATTGTAACAGATACGCATTGTATTCGTTTGGTAAATCGAATCGGACTTGTGGATGGAATAAAAGAACCGAAGAAGGTAGAGATGGAATTGTGGAAATTGATTCCACCGGAAGAAGGAAGTGATTTTTGTCATCGGCTTGTGTATCATGGGCGAGATGTCTGCACAGCAAGAACAAAACCACATTGTGAAAAATGTTGCTTGCAGGATATTTGTGCAAAAAATGGAATTTAGAAGAAAGAAGGCTTTCTAATGTTAGAGCATATAAGAATCAGAGAATTTCAGGATAAAGACATATCGGAAATGATTGCAATCTGGAATGAAGTTGTGGAAGAGGGGATTGCATTTCCGCAGGAGGAATGCCTGGATGAAGTGAGTGGAAGGGATTTTTTTGCAAGCCAAAGTTATACGGCAGTTGCGGAAGATGTGGACTGTGAGAAGATTCTGGGGCTTTATATTCTGCATCCGAATAATATCGGAAGATGTGGGCATATCTGTAATGCGAGCTATGCGGTTTCTTCTTCCAGCAGAGGAATGCATATCGGGGAAAAGCTGGTGAAGGATTGTATTGTACAGGCGGGGCGGATTGGTTTTCGGGTACTGCAGTTTAATGCGGTGGTTGCCACAAATGTTCACGCCCGGCATCTGTATGAGCGAATCGGGTTCCGGCAGTTAGGAACGATTCCGGGAGGCTTTCGCTTAAAAGACGGAACGTATGAAGATATTTGTCCGTATTATATTGAGGTGTAAGATATGCAAAATCAGATAAAGCAGAGGGATTATCAGATGAACAAAGAATTATTTTCGTTTATAGAGTCTAGTCCTACGGCATTTCACGCAGTGGATACAATGAAGAAGATGTTGGACGATGCGGGCTATCAGCAGTTGTTGGAAAGTCAGGCGTGGAAACTACAGGCAGGAGGAAGTTATTATGTGATGCGAAATGGAACTTCACTGCTTGCGTTTCGGATACCGAGATGTGAATTTACAGGATTTCAGGTGATGGCGAGCCATAGTGACTCACCGGCACTCCGAATCAAGGAAAATCCGGAGATGGAAACGGAAGGCGCCTATGTAAAATTGAACGTGGAAAAATATGGCGGCATGTTGTGCAGTCCTTGGTTTGACCGCCCGTTGTCGGTGGCGGGAAGATTGATTGTAAAAACAGATACCGGAATTGTTTCACGACTGGTAAATGTGGACAGGGATTTGCTGTTGATTCCGAGTCTGGCAATTCACATGAATCGAAAAGCAAATGAAGAACAGAAGTACAATGTACAAAAAGATTTATTGCCGTTGTATGCAATGGCGGATTCGGAAGGTTCGTTTTTGGAAACGGTTGCAGATGCAGCCGGAGTCCGGACAGAAGATATTCTGGGGAGCGATTTGTTTGTATACAATCGAGTGAAGGGAACCATCTGGGGTGCAGAGCGGGAGTTTATTTCCAGCGGAAGACTGGATGATCTGCAATGTGTATTTGGTTCTTTAAAAGGTTTTTTGGCGGCAGAAGAAGGAACTAGCGTTCCAATGCATTGTGTTTTTGATAATGAGGAAGTTGGCAGCAGTACAAAGCAGGGAGCTGCATCTACGTTTTTGCAGGATACATTGCTTAGAATCTGCGAAAGCCTGGGGAAAACTCCGGCACAATACCGGCAGTTTCTGGCATCCAGCTTTATGATATCAGCAGATAATGCCCATGCAGTACATCCGAATTATGGAGAAAAGTCTTGCCCTACGAATCGCCCGGTATTGAATGGGGGGATCGTGGTTAAATATAGTGCAAATCAGAAATATACGACGGATGGAGTGTCGGCGGCTCTGTTTCGGATGATTTGTCAGAAGGCAGATGTGCCATGTCAGGTGTTTTTGAATCGCTCAGATATGATTGGCGGCTCTACGCTTGGAAATGTGTCGGCAAATCAAGTTCCGGTAAATTGTGTGGACATTGGTCTTCCGCAATTGGCAATGCATTCGCCTTATGAGACAGCGGGAGCAAAAGATACAGAGTATCTGGTACGTGCGGCGAAAGTGTTTTATGAGAGTGCAGTGCAGGAGACTGCAAGTGGAGAGTATACCATCCTATAAAATTATATGAATATATCATTGGGAGTTATATAAATATATCACTGGAAATTCTATGGAATGGGCAGGCGCAAATGACATTGCATCTGCCCGTTCTTCTTTTTGAAGTTCTTTTGTTATGGCGCAATATAGAATTGTTTTTTAGTTTCTTTTTGCGTGTTCGTTGTAGCATAAATAGAAATTTCATGATATAGTAGCCACGTTAATAAGTGTAAGAACATGTTAATAAGTGTAAGAACATGTTAATGATTGTAAGTAAATGGTTATAACAGAGTAATAGTCCGGCATGGATTTGGATGTGGGATTGTTTCGGAAAGGACGTATTTTATGTTATATACTTATCCTGATTATTATTCGGAGTTTCAGTGTATTGCAGATGCCTGCGAGGATACTTGCTGTGCCGGCTGGCAGATTGTAGTGGATGAGCGGGCGTTGTGTCGTTATGCAAAGGAACAGGGACCTTATAAAAAACAACTTCATGGGGCTGTCAATTGGAGGGAAAAAGTCTTCCGGCAGGATCGGGAAAAACGGTGTGCATTTTTAAGAGAAGATAATCTGTGTGATATGTATCGGAATCTGGGACCTGACAGTCTGTGCAAAACCTGTCGGTTATATCCGCGCCATATCGAAGAATTTGAGGATGTGCGGGAAATCTCACTTTCAATCTCCTGCCCTGAAGTGGCAAGGATGTTAGTTTCAAGGAAGGATCCGATCACCTTTCGGTCTGTAGAAAAAGAAGGCGCAGAGGAATACGAAGACTTTGATCCTTTTTTATATTCGATGCTGCTGGATGCCAGAGAGTGTCTCTTTGAAATTCTGCAGAACCGAAATCTGCCGATGGAAAATCGTATACTTATGAGTCTTGGACTGGCATTTGATATGGAAAATCGTGTCTCCAAAGGGCATTTGTTTGAATGCGGGGAAGTATTTGAAAAGTACCGGAAACAGACATGGTTTTCGGCAGCAGGGAGAAAAGCAGACAGATATAAGAAAAACAGAAAAAGACGGTATTTATTTTCGAGAACAATGTTTGGAAATCTGCGGGGAATGGAACTTCTTAGAAAAGATTGGGAATACCAGTTAAATGAAACAGAAATTTTGCTGTTTTCGTATGGGGCAGACGGATATGGGAAGATTCAGAAAGAATTCTATCAGTGGATACGGACGCAGCAAGAAGAGGAAGAAAAAGACTGGGCGTGGGATATCTTTTGCGAGCAGCTGATGGTGTATTTTATATTCACCTATTTTTGCGGAGCGGTGTATGACGGGGAAATCTTTGCAAATGTGCAGATGGCAGCAGCCAGTGTCTCTGTTCTGTGGGATTTGCTTGCGGTTCGCTGGCTGAAAAATGAGAAGAAACTGGATGCAGAAGATGTAAAAGAAGTTGTGTATCGTTATTCCAGAGAATTGGAACATTCCGATGAGAATAAAACTTATTTTTTGGAGAAATTAAAAGAACAGAGAATACTTTTTCGATAGAACAGTTTTATGGGAATCAGAGAGGCACTTATAAAAATTTATAAATTTAAATAATAAAAAAATCGCTGCAGGGAGGTTTTTTTCCTCAAATGTTCGTGGTAAACTAAGGCTTGTTTGGATTAAGGGTTGTTTGTATAAAGACAGATAGAAAAGGAGACAGAAAATGGGTGGATTTTTTGGCGTAGCATCAAAGAATAACTGTACCTTGGAATTGTTTCATGGCATAGATTACCATTCACATCTCGGAACGAGACGCGGTGGAATGGCAATGTACGGAGAGGATGGATTTCAGAGAGCGATTCATAATATAGAAAATTCTCCATTCCGAACAAAATTTGAAAAAGATGTGGATGAGATGAAGGGACATCTGGGCATCGGATGTATTTCTGATTATGAGCCGCAGCCTTTATTGATTCAGTCTCATCTCGGAAGTTTTGCAATCACAACAGTTGGTAAGATCAATAATGAAGAAGAACTTTTGGAAAAATTATATAAAAACGGACATACGCATTTTCAGGAGATGAGCGGCGGTAAGATCAATGCGACGGAACTGGTTGCTTCTTTGATTTGTAAGGCCGACAGTCTTGTGGAGGGAATCAAGTATGTACAGGGGCTGGTCGATGGTTCTATGACATTGCTCCTGATGACAAAGGATGGTCTGTATGCAGCCAGAGATAAATATGGACGTACTCCGCTGGTAGTCGGAAAGAGAGATGATGGGTATTGCGTTTCATTTGAAAGTTTTGCATATATTAATCTGGGCTACAATGACTATAAGGAATTGGGACCGGCTGAGATTGTGCATATCACAGCAGACGGTGTAGAAACAGTCAGCCCTCCGGGAGAAGAGATGAAGATTTGTTCCTTCCTCTGGGTGTATTATGGGTATCCGACTTCGTCTTATGAAGGAGTCAATGTTGAGCAAATGCGTTATAAATGCGGAAGTATGTTGGCAAAACGGGATGGAGACAGTGTTTTGCCGGATATTGTGGCAGGAGTGCCGGATTCCGGAATCGCACATGCGATCGGTTATGCGAATGAATCCGGAATTCCATATGCAAGACCATTTATCAAATATACGCCGACCTGGGCGCGTTCTTTTATGCCGACCAATCAGAGTCAGCGTGAATTGGTTGCCAGGATGAAATTGATTCCGGTTCAGGCATTGATTGAAGACAAGAAATTGCTTTTGATTGATGATTCCATCGTGCGTGGTACACAGCTGAGGGAAACAACAGAGTTCTTGTACCAGAGCGGAGCAAAAGAGGTTCATGTGCGTCCTGCATGTCCGCCGCTTTTGTTTGGATGTAAATATTTGAATTTCTCACGCTCAAAATCTGAGCTGGATCTGATTACGAGAAGGATCATTGCAGAGCGGGAAGAAGAGGTTACACCGGAGATTTTGGCAGAGTATGCGGATCCTTGCAGTAAGAAGTATGAAGAGATGGTGGAAGAGGTACGGAAACGTCAGAATTTTACAACGCTGCGCTATCATCGGCTGGATGATATGATCGAGGCGATTGGATTGCCGGAATGTAAACTTTGCACCTATTGTTTTAACGGAAAAGAGTAATATTAGTAGAAGAATCCTGTAAGTGGAAAACTGCAGATATACTGGACAATGCAGAAAAAATAAGATGTGTCAAAAAAATAATAGAAAAAAATAAAAAAATTAAAAAAAGCTATTGATTTTTAAAAGAACCTATGATATGATATCACTCGTGTTAAAGATAACACATCAAACGCGGGTGTAGTTCAATGGTAGAACACCAGCCTTCCAAGCTGGATACGTGGGTTCGATTCCCATCACCCGCTTTTTTGCTGCATAAAATCCTGATTTTTATGTGATAGAACATTCAACTGAATGTGCGGGAAAGGATCCTCTTTCGTTTTCGGAATTTATGATAGAGACAGGATGGGATGAACAATTAAATGAAAATCATCAAAGGCGTAAGTTGTGAGAAGACTTACGCCTTTTTTTTGATGTCAGGCATACGGTAAAACAGTCCGGTGGCCTGTTTTGAACAGTGTGAAACAGGCAGGAGGAAACGCCGGTGCAGATTCGAAAATCGAAATGGAACTCATACTGGTAGAAAAGTATATACATAAAATAAAAATTGCGTTGAACAACTATTAGAGTGGTGAAGTTATCAGACAAAAGCGATAAAAATTGAGAAAAGTTATTCTTCCATTTTACGACTATATAGGGTATCATAGATTTACAGGCACAAGATATTGTATAATAAGGGATGGAAAAACAACATATAGTTGTGAAAAATGGGACTGGCACAAGGTCTTATAAATGCGGAGAAAGCGTGGAAAATCAAGAAAAGGGGTTGTGAACAGCGATGGAAGTAAAAACAAACATTATTAAGAGAAATGGAAAAGAGGTTCGTTTTGATGTCTCTAAGATTACAAATGCCATTCGAAAAGCGAATAATGAAATTGATAAACTTCACAGATTGAATGAGTATCAGATCGAGGCGATTGGGGATATGATTGCCAAAGAAGTGGAGCAGTCTACCCATGCGGTAAATGTAGAAGATATTCAGGATATGGTAGAGACCGGCATTATGGGAATGCGTGGTTATGAAGTGGCGCAGAAGTATGTGCGTTATCGCTATAAGAGAGAAATCAGCAGAAAGTCCAACACGACAGATAATGGAATTCTTGCACTTTTGGATCATATCAACGAAGAAGTGAAACAGGAAAATTCGAACAAAAATCCGGTAATCAATTCTACGCAGAGAGATTATATGGCAGGAGAGGTAAGTAAGGATCTTTCAAAACGAGTATTGCTGCCGGAAGAGATTGTAAAGGCACATGAAGAAGGAATCATTCATTTCCATGATACCGATTATTATGCGCAAAGAGAGCATAACTGCGATCTGATCAACTTGGAAGATATGCTGCAGAACGGTACTGTGATTAGCGAAACAATGATTGAAAAACCGCACAGTTTCTTTACTGCATGTAATGTTACAACACAGATTGTTGCACAGGTGGCAAGTAATCAGTACGGCGGACAGTCCTTTACACTGGCTCATTTAGCGCCGTTTGTAGATGTCAGCAGACAGAAGATTCGTAAGAATATCATTGCGGAGCGGACGGAGTGCGGAGAAAGTCTGGATGAGGCAATCATTTCTAAAGTGACAGAACGCCGGCTGCGGGATGAGGTGAAAAGTGGTATTCAGACAATTCAGTATCAGTTAATTACATTGATGACTTGTAATGGACAGGCTCCATTTGTTACGGTGTTTATGTATTTGGATGAAGTTCCGGAAGGCCAGACAAGAGATGACCTTGCAATGATTATTGAGGAAGTATTGATTCAGCGTATGCAGGGAGTGAAGAATGAGAAAGGTGTTTGGATTACACCGGCATTCCCGAAATTGATTTATGTATTGGATGAGGATAATATTACAGAAGATGCACCGTATTGGCATCTGACAGAGCTGGCTGCACAATGTACTGCAAAACGTCTTGTTCCGGACTATATCTCAGCAAAGATTATGAAGGAATTAAAAAAGGGCTGTGTATATACCTGTATGGGTTGCCGCTCATTCTTGACAGTAGAAGAAAATCAGAAAAATCCAGATGGAAGTTATAAATTCTACGGACGGTTTAATCAAGGGGTTGTTACGATCAATCTGGTGGATGTGGCATGTTCATCAGAAGGTGATTTTGAGAAGTTCTGGGCAATTTTGGATGAACGTCTGGAACTTTGTCACAGAGCGCTTCGGTGCAGACATGAACGTTTATTAGGAACAGTGTCTGACGTAGCTCCGATTCTCTGGCAGAATGGTGCGCTGGCACGCTTGAAAAAGGGAGAGACAATTGATAAGCTGCTCTACGGTGGATATTCAACCATTTCACTTGGATATGCAGGTCTGCATGAAATGTGTATGAGAATGTATGGAGTATCACATACACATCCGGAAGCAAGAGAATTTGCCTTAAAAGTAATGCAGAGATTGAATGATAAGTGTGCAGAGTGGAAAGCGGCAGAGAATATCAGTTACTCTGTATATGGAACACCAATGGAATCTACAACATACAAATTCTCAAAATGTCTGCAGAAACGTTTTGGAATTATCGATGGTGTAACAGATAAGAACTATATTACCAATAGTTATCATGTGCATGTTTCCGAAGAAATCAATGCATTTGATAAATTGAAGTTTGAATCAGAATTCCAGAAACTGTCTCCGGGTGGAGCAATCAGTTATGTTGAAGTTCCAAATATGCAGAATAATATTCCGGCAGTACTGTCAGTGATGAAGTTTATTTACGAGAATATTATGTACGCAGAATTGAACACAAAGAGTGATTACTGCGAGTGCTGTGGATATGATGGGGAAATCAAAATTATCGAAGATGAATCCGGAAAGCTGATTTGGGAATGCCCGAATTGTGGCAATCGGGATCAGGAAAAGATGTCTGTTGCCCGCAGAACTTGTGGATATATCGGAACACAGTTCTGGAATCAGGGACGTACACAGGAAATCAAGGATCGTGTATTACACTTGTAAAATTTCTGATTTCTAAAAATAAAAAAATCAAAAGAAAGCACAGTGGATTTTTGTCTGCTATGCTTTCTTTGCTATATTATACGTGAATCAGATAAAAATGCCGGGATGCTTTATATGTTAGAGAACAGGAAAATAACGAAAGTGGGTGAAAGAATATGAATTACGCAAATATTAAAAATTGTGATATTGCAGATGGACCGGGTGTGAGAATCAGTTTGTTTGTGTCAGGCTGCAGACATCATTGCAAAGGCTGTTTTAATGCGGAAACTTGGGATTTTAATTTTGGACAGCCGTATACGGAGGAAACAGAAACGGAGCTGCTGCAGTTGCTGGAACCGGATTATATACAGGGATTTACGCTGCTTGGCGGCGAACCTTTTGAGCCGGAGAATCAAGTTGTGCTGGTACATTTGCTGAAGAAGATCAGAGAAACTTATCCGCAAAAAAATATCTGGTGTTATACAGGATATCTTTATGATGTGGATTTGGTCGAAGGCGGGAAAGTATTTACGGAAGTGACAAGAGAGATGTTCTCTTACATAGATGTACTGGTGGATGGAGAATTTATTGAGGCGGAAAAAGATCTGTCGCTGGAGTTCAGAGGAAGCCGAAATCAGAGAATTGTAATGCGCGAGGAATTTTTGTAGAGTATCGAACTGTTCTGTGCTATACTTGATATAAGATGTTGTGATTAAAAGATGCGGGATGAATCCCGGTTTGACGAAGGAGGCTTTCGTATGGATAAGGCGGCAATGTATAAGTTGACGTATGGGCTGTTTGTGTTGACTGCAAAAGATGGGATAAAAGACAATGGGTGTATTATCAATACGGCAATGCAGGTAACGACTACACCGAACCGAATGATCATTGTAGTAAATAAACAGAACTATACACATGATATGATTCAGAAGACAAAGGCATTTAACGTTTCTTGTCTAAGTGAAGATGTGACCTTTGATATTTTCCAGCATTTTGGTTTTCAGAGCGGAAGAGATGTGGATAAGATGCAGGACAGAGCGTATCCGCGTGCAGAAAATGGGATTGTGTACATACCGGAGATGACAAGTGCATATATTTCCGGCAAGGTGATTTCTGAGACAGATATGGGAACGCATACGATGTTTCTGGCAGATGTGACAGATGCTAGAATATTAAGTGAGCAGGAGCCGGTATCCTATAGCTATTATCAAAAACATGTGAAACCTGCCCCGAAGCCGGTAAAGAAGACGAGCTGGGTATGTAAGATCTGTGGATATGTCTATGAGGGAGAAGAACTCCCGGAAGATTTTATCTGCCCGATCTGCAAGCATCCGGCATCTGATTTTGAGAAGAAAGAAGAGGAAAAAAAGCAATGAATTGTTTAGAGGAAAGAATTATAAAAGATGGAATTGTAAAAGAAGGAAATGTGCTGAAAGTAGACAGTTTTTTGAATCATCAGATGGATATTGAATTGTTTGATGAGATGGGAGCAGAGTTTAAAAAGCGTTTTGCGGAAAAGCCGATCAATAAGATTTTGACGATTGAGGCATCAGGGATTGGAATTGCATGCGTGGCAGCGCAACATTTTCATGTGCCGGTAGTTTTTGCTAAAAAATCAAAGAGTATTAATCTGGAAGGAGAAATGCTGGTAGCAGAGGTAGAATCTTTTACGCATAAATGTATCAATCATGTTATCGTTGCAAAAAAATTTCTCGGCCCGGACGATCATGTGCTGATTATTGATGATTTTCTGGCAAATGGATGCGCCTTGCAAGGATTGATTCAGATTGTACAGTCTGCAGGAGCGACTGTAGAAGGAATCGGAATTGCAATTGAAAAGGGATTTCAGCAGGGCGGCCGTATGATTCGCAACCTTGGATTCCAGTTAGAGTCACTGGCGATTGTAGATAGTATGGACGCACAGACCGGAAAAATTGTATTCCGGGAGCAATAATTCAAAAATACACAAATTCTTTAATCTTCTTAAGAATTTCTTTTATTTCTTATAACGCCTGCCTTTAGATATATTCGGTATGATGATATCAAGTCAAACGAATTGATCTAAAGGCAGGTGTTTTTTATGAGTATCCAAATGTTGACTGGTTATTTTCTTGAATATGGAGCATTTTTTATTTTTTTAATTGTGCTTTTGGAATATTTGAATCTTCCGGGATTTCCGGCGGGCGTGATTATGCCGCTTGCAGGAATCTGGGCTGCGAGAGGGGAAATTAGTTTTCCGATGGTAATGGTGCTTTCGGTGGCAGCAGGTTTGGTTGGCAGCTGGGCGCTGTATCTGCTCGGCCGTTGGGGCGGCCCTAAGGTCATGCGATTATATTTTAAAAAATTTCCGAAACATCAGCCGGTCATTGAAGACAAAATGGCAATGTTGAGAGAAAAGGGTTGTGTTGGTGTATTTGTGAGTAAACTGCTACCGATGGTAAGGACGATTATTTCTATTCCGGCAGGAATGGTGCAGATGAATTTTGTGAAATATACGGTCAGTTCGGTGCTTGGAATTTTCATCTGGAATCTGGTATTTGTAGGAGCGGGATATTTCTTTGGAGACGCGGCAATTCGATTTTTGGCATAAGAAGATGGAGGGGTGAGAGAGCATGAAGATTGCAATGTTGACGAATAATTACAAACCGTTTGTCGGAGGCGTGCCGATTTCGGTAGAGCGACAGGCGCAGGAACTAGTGAAACGGGGGCATCAGGTGACGGTATTTGCGCCGGAGTATGAAATGCAGGATGACGAAACGAAAACTATGAAAACGTATAGCGGAACAGAGTATGATGAGGGCATCCGAATCATTCGTTTCCGTACGGGAAAACGCTGTATGGAGAACGGAATGGTCTATCCGAGAATGATTTTAAAAGAAATCACACAGGTATTTGCAGAAGAGCATTTTGATTTGATTCATACTCATCATCCGATGTTTGTGGGGCCGACGGCGTTGTATCTGGGAAGAAAATATCAGCTGCCGGTGATTTATACATACCATACGCGGTACGAAGATTACCTGCATTACCTGGATTTCCTGCAGGAAAATCAGAGCTTTCCAAAGCTGCGAAAGTGGGTGTTGAAAAAAGGGAAAGAAACGGTTGTTCCAAGATATATGCGCTGGTTTACCAATCAATGTGATTTGATCTTGGCGCCTACAGCGGGGATGCAGAAGCGGATCCGGGAAAACGGAACAAAAGTTCCGTCTGCGGTATTTCCGACAGGGCTGGAGGCATCCTTTTATCAGGAATATCCGAAGGAGGCAGAGGAAATCCGACAGCGATATCTTTCGAGCGGCGGGCGCTTGTTCTGCACAACGGGAAGATTGGAAGAAGAAAAGAATCCTTATTTTTTGTTACAGGGGATTGCATGCTTAAAAGAAAAAATGCGGGAGCCATTTCAAGTATTGCTGATCGGTGATGGGAGTATGCGCAAGGCGTTGGAGCAGGAAACAAAAGAACTGGGGATTGCGGATGTTGTCAGATTTCTTGGAAATATAGAAAATACGCAGGTGAATCGGTATTTGCAGGCAAGCGATGTATTTCTCTTTGCATCCAAATCCGAGACCCAGGGGATTGTGCTGGCAGAGGCATTTGCCGCAGGATGTCCGATTGTTGCTGTGGATGCATCCGGCGTAGAGGATATTGTAGAGAATGGGGAAAATGGTTTTGTTACGGTGGAAGATACGGAAGTGTGGAGCAATCGGGTGCTGGATGTGCTGGCACAGCTGAAACAAATGCAAAGGAAGGCGAAGATTGCGGCGGCCGGGTATCAATCGGGAAGACTGGCGGTTTATGAAGAGTCATTGTATGAGAGAGTGATAAGCGAAAAGAATGCGAGCAGGCAGGAGGAACTGGGATATGAGTATGAGGAACATGGGGCAAAGAGTACTTCAGAACGTATTTTTAGGGTATTTAAAACTTCTTGAAAAAACGGTGAAGATCGATTGGAAGGAAGAAGAATTGTGTGGAAATAGTCAGATTTTTGGATTTTGGCATGAGGATAGTTTTTTTATGAATCTTGTTTTAAAAAATCTGGCAGAGAAAACAGCGCCGGTGGATGTGGTTGTGACTGCGGATACGAGAGGGGATTATATTCAATATATGATAGAAAAATGTGGCGGAAGTACACTGCGGATCCCGGATGGATATGCGGCATTTGGGGCATTGAAAAAGTTGATGCAGACTTCTTATGAGCAGACACGATCTATGGCAGTTGCGTTGGATGGACCGCTGGGACCGAGGCACGAGCCGAAAAAACTGGCGTTTTATTTATCAGAACAAAAGGGAGAAGATTTTGTGGGGATCAGCCTTCGGTATTCACTTTGTTTCCGGATGTTGTGGCGATGGGATCGTTATGTAATACCACTCCCTTTCACAAAGGTAACGGTGGCTGTGAAAGATTATGGGGAAGTGAGTAAGAAAGCAATCCCGGATCTTCCGGTGAGGGCAGAGATTTTCAGAGAGAGTTTGCAGCAGGGATTAAAGTGTAAAAAAATGATACGGGATACGCTGAGGTATCAAAAAATGATGTGATGTGCTATGATAGAGGGGCAGTATTGAGCTGCGCAAGAACATCACAGGAGGGACAAAAAAATGGAAATTAATCACGTACTTGTGGTAGAGGATGATAAGGAAATTAGGGAAGGTGTACAGATTTATCTGAAGAGTCAGGGGTATGAAGTGTTTCAGGCGGCAGATGGAATCGAAGGACTTGAAGTGATAGAGCGGGAGGAAATCCATCTGGCAATTGTAGATATTATGATGCCGCGTATGGATGGAATCCACATGACTATGAAACTGCGGGAAAAATATGATTTTCCGGTGATTATGCTTTCGGCAAAATCAGAAGAAGTGGATAAGGTTATGGGACTGAATATCGGAGCAGATGATTATGTGACGAAACCATTTACGCCGATGGAACTGATGGCGCGTGTGAATTCACAGCTCCGCCGTTATAAACGTTTTTTGGAAAAGTTGGAACCGAAGGAAAATGTGCATGTCATTGGTGGTCTGGAAATCAATGAAGATACGGTGCAGGTCAGTATGGATGGCAATCCGGTGAAACTGACGCCGATTGAGTATAAGATTTTGCTGTTACTTGCAAAGAATCCGGGGCATGTATTTTCGGCAGAAGAGATTTATGAGCGGGTTTGGCAGGAGCGTGCAATCAATACGGATACAATTATGGTGCATGTCCGGAATATCCGGGAAAAAATTGAATTGGATCCAAAGAATCCAAAATATTTGAAGGTGGTGTGGGGTGTTGGTTACAAAATTGAAAAACAGCCGTAAATTTGCAATTGTTTTAATGGTATTTGTTGTGCTTACCTGTACAGCGGTAATGATTGGTTCCTATCCGATTTTCGAAAAAAATATTTCAGAAGAGATTACGGAAGAAGTGAAGAGTGAGAGCTTATGCAGCTTGGGCGACGAACTGCTGGATGGAGTGTATTTCTTGTATAATCAGGCGTATGAACAGATGGAGCAGTCTAAACTGATCAATTATTTTGATATGGATGACTTTTTGCTGATTCGGAAATATATGGATTATGAAATCTTTGATTTTGATGGAAATGCACTTCTGGATAAAGAGGATAGCGCAAAGGTGAAAAAACTCGTTCGCAGCAATACAGAATATGCGTTTCGTGTTTCTGCTGTTTTTAATGAAGATGGAAATCTGCAAGATGTGAAGGTGGATGGAAGTGCATTGGATGAGCAGAAAGCGTATCGTTTGGAAGAGGCGATGTATCGCATGCACAGAGGGGACGATGCGGATAGTTCGTATGAAGATCTGGAGTATTCGTATGAATTGTTTCCAAAAAATGTGAAGGTTATCTATGGAATGTCTGAAGAACAGTTGACGGAATATATGAATATCAGCAGTAATTTCGGGTGGGAATATGCGATGGGGCTTTCCAATGACAGATTGTATCTGAATTGTGAATGGCTCTTGGCAATGGCAGCTGTTCTTTTCGGAGTGCTGATCGCAGCAAATAAAAACTGGCGGCTGCATGAATGGAAACTGTTTCGTGTACCGTTGGAAGTGGTGCTGCTTGTGTGGCTGATTGTCATTGGAAATGAAAGATCTTATGCATGGCAAGTGTGGAGTGCGATCAGCAATGAACCGGGATATATTCTTTCGTCAAAGGAACGTTTTGCCGCAGCTCTGCCGTATACGATGCAGATGCTGCTAAATGTGGGAATGTGGTTCTTGATTTTTGGCAGTGCAATGTGGGGAGCTGTCTG
The DNA here is from genome assembly GCA_905203555.1 of uncultured Lachnospiraceae bacterium. GTDB lineage: Bacteria > Bacillota > Clostridia > Lachnospirales > Lachnospiraceae > Schaedlerella. Next base: position 5,540 of record CAJKWK010000023.1, on the reverse strand, counting down.
TCTCCAGGAAATGTTTGTACTGAAGAAATCTTATTGGAAGGAGCGGACAGTATGTGCGAGAATCTTCCGTTGGAGCAAGAGCGGAAATGAACAGTATGGAGATAAGGTAAAGCAGGGCGCCAGTGAAGCGGTTGGATTTTTCCAGAGAGTGTGGAAAAAAATAAAGAATTACTTCCGGAATGTGTATGATGAATTTTTACACATGGATCTGCAGGAAAATTCCAACAAAATGATTATCAAAGCATTGGTTATCAACTTCTTTTTGCTGCTGTTGATTACATGTCTGTGGTTTTATGGAATTTTTGCATTGATTCTTTATTCTGTCATCCTGTTCTTAGTTCTGCGAAAATATTCACAGGATGTGAAGAAAAAATATGCATTGCTTTTGGAAGCGACAAATCTGTTGGCAGATGGAAATCTGGATGCGCCGATCGAAGGAGATCTGGGGATTTTCAATCCGATGAAGGTTGAGATTCAGAAGATTCAGAAAGGATTTAAGAAAGCAGTACAGGAAGAAGTGAAGAGCGAGCGGATGAAGACAGAGCTGATTACCAATGTGTCACATGATTTGAAAACACCGCTGACGGCGATTATCACATATGTAGATCTGCTGAAATCGGAGGAAGATCCGGAAAAACGGAAAGAGTATCTGGAAGTTTTGGAGAAAAAGTCCTTGCGGTTAAAAGTGCTGATTGAAGATCTGTTTGAAATCAGTAAGGCAACCAGCAAAAGTGTAACCATGAATTTTATGAAAGTAGATATTGTTGGTTTGTTGAAACAGGTTGGTTTGGAGTGTGATGAAAAAATCAAAACAGCTCATCTGGATTTCCGTTGGAATCTGCCGGAAGGTAAGGTGGTAATGCTATTAGATTCTCAGAAAACCTATCGCATTTTTGAAAATCTGATTGTAAATATTACAAAATATGCGATGCCTCATACGAGAGTTTATATCGAGTTGACGGACGAAGACAATTATGTTTCCGTTTCTATGAAAAATGTATCGGCATCGGAACTGAATTTTAATACAGATGAAATTACAGATCGATTTGTGCGGGGTGATGTATCCAGAAATACAGAAGGTTCTGGATTGGGGTTGGCAATAGCAAAAAGTTTTACGGAATTACAGTATGGAACATTAAAAATCTCCACAGACGCAGATTTGTTTAAAGTGGTGATTCGTTTGCCGAAACGGAGTGAAGTGGAAGAGTCCAGTGTTGTAGGTTAACAAAATTACCGCGCATTAGAAAACGCCTTTGAAATTATGTTGTTGGTGCATTCTTTTTCAAAGGCGTTCTTGGCGCTATTTGGATTCAAACGGTTCTAAACTTCTTATTAAAATGGTGTTCATATGTGCGATTGCGGTTCCGTAATTGGTTATTGGGATTTGCTGGTCTTCGGCGCATTTTAGCCGATATTTCATTTCGCGTTCGCTGAGCATGCATCCGCCGCAGTGAATGATCATACGGTAAGAAGATAAATCTTCTGGAAATTCGGTGCCGCTGGTAAATTCAAAACGGATTTTTTTTCCGGTGTGTTTCTGGATGAGCCGGGGCAGCTTTACAGTGCCGATATCATTGCATTGCCGATGGTGTGTGCAGCCTTCTGAGATTAATACAGTATCTCCGTCGTTTAAAGTATCAAGCGCTTTGGCACCGGTTGTTACAGTATTCAGATTCCCTTTATATCTGGCAAATAAAATAGAAAAGGAAGTCAGCGGAATCTCCGGAGGAATGATTTCCGCGACTTGTTGAAATACTTGGCTGTCTGTAATGACCAGTTTCGTGAAGTGTCCGAGCTTTTGAATGGTTTCTTTTAATTCTGTATCTTTCACTACAATTGCGGTGGAACCGGAATCTAAAATATCTCGGATGGTCTGCTGTTGAGGCAGAATCAGTCGTCCCTTTGGAGCAGAAGAATCGATGGGGACAACGAGGACAACGAAATCTCCTGGATTTAACAGATCTCTGACGAGGGGACGTTCATTTTTCGTATGTGGTATTTGTTTTGCAATCAGTTCTTTTAATTCAAAAATATGTTCCCCTGTTTTTGTGCTGATTAGTATTTGGCGCTCAGCGGGAATCATTAGTTCCTTTTCTGCAAGGAGAAAAGAATCTCTGCGGGAAGAGGGAGAAGAAAGTAAATCTGTTTTGTTCCATACAACGATGTATGGAATTTGTTTTTCTTTGATACGATTTAAAATCTTTTTATCTTCTTCGGTTATTCCGATAGAAATATCAATGACTAATACAGCGATGTCTGTTTTGTTTAACATCTGATATGCCTTTTTTATCCGAAGTTCCCCAAGGACGCCGATATCATCCAGCCCCGGCGTATCAATGATAACAACCGGACCTAAAGGGAGAAGTTCCATTGCTTTGATGACCGGATCAGTGGTTGTTCCTTTTACATCAGAGACAATGGCAATGCTCTGACCGGTAATTGCATTAATTACGCTGGATTTTCCGGTATTGCGTTTTCCGAAGATACCAATATGGATACGTTCAGCGGCAGGTGTGTTATTGAGACTCATAGTGTATAGCAGGCTCCTTTCATAAAAATCAGAAACGAAAATCTCTTCTGTTATTCTCTTCAATCAGACGCAGGTTTTCCATTACAACTGTGCGAGCCTTTTCGTTCGGCACGTTAAAAATTTCTTTTGCAATTAGTTTGTCTCCGATGGCTTTGGTTGCCGGAGATGCGTAATCCATCAAATATTCTTTCAACGTCATCAATGCATTTGGATGGCAGCAGTTCTGGATCTGTCCGTTTTTCAAAAGCGTCATAAAGCGGTCGCCGGTGCGTCCTTCTCTGTAGCAGGCAGTGCAAAAGCTGGGGATGAAATCCATTTCCATCAGCCATCTGACAACTTCGTCCAGAGTTCGTGTATCGCTGACATCGAATTGTTCGGATTTTTCATCTTCCGGTTCCGGCTCATAATATCCACCGACACTGGTGCGGGAACCACCACTGATCTGGGAAATGCCAAGCCGCAGTGCACGTTCACGAGTTTTCTGATTTTCTCTTGTAGAAATAATCATGCCGGTATACGGTACGGAAATACGGATGCAGGCAATTAATTTTGCAAAGATATCATCGTCTATTCCGTTGTCAAATTGGTCAGGGTCAATATCATCAGCACGTTTTAATCTAGGAACACTGATGGTATGAGGTCCTACGCCAAAAGCCGCTTCAAGATGTTCGGCATGCATTAAAAGTCCGGCAAATTCATAACGATATTTGTCCAGACCAAATAAAACGCCAAGCCCCACATCATCAATACCGCCTTCCATTGCCCGGTCCATAGCTTCTGTATGATAGTTATAATCGTGTTTTGGTCCGGTTGGGTGTAGTTCCAGATAACTCTCTTTATGATAAGTTTCCTGAAATAAAATATAGGTTCCGATTCCGGCCTCTTTGAGCAGGCGATAATGGTCAACGGTTGTTGCTGCAATATTAATATTGACGCGCCGGATAGCGCCGTTTCTGTGTTTGATATCGTAAATCGTCTTAATACTCTCCAGATAGTAATCCATGGTATTGTGTACCGGATCTTCCCCTGCCTCAAGAGCCAGACGTTTATGACCCATATCCTGTAAGGCAATGACTTCGCGGCGGATTTCTTCCTGTGTCAGTTTTTTTCTGGCAATATGCTTATTCTTCATATGATAAGGGCAATAGGTACAGCCGTTGATACAGTAGTTGGAAAGGTACAGCGGCGCAAACATCACGATTCGGTTGCCGTAAAAATCTTTTTTAATCTGTTCTGCCAGCCGATAGATTTTTTGATTACGCTCTTCATCGTCACAGGCGAGCAGAACCGAAGCCTCTCTATGAGAAAGTCCTTTACGGAGAGCGGCCTTTTCAATCAAAGAATCAATGAGGGGCAGATTGTTTTTGTTTTCATCTGCATAAGCAAGGGTTTCCAGTATTTCATCGTGATTGATAAAATCATCAGCACATTTTGAATAAACGTCATACATTATATTGTTCCTCCGGAATTTTATATTTTTACGCATATAGTTAAGAATTGATATTTAATGAATCTCCGCGTGAAATAACTACTTCATAGCCAATTTTTTTCATGGATTGTCTTAAGTGTTCTACGGATTCTGCTGCTTCATCGCCGGTACAAAGTTTGTTGTCATAAAGCAGATAATTTTTTCTCGTGTCAGCCGGTGAAAGGTTCGGCATTATTACATTGGCACCGGCAAGAATTCCCAGTTCGCGGCCATTTGGAGAAATGGTGCCCAAAGCAGTTGTTGCGGGCAAAAGAACTTTAGGGAGCATCAGCCGGATCACACCCAGCAGAAAAAGGGTGAGTTCCAAAGTTCCTGCGGTTTGGTCGGCGAAGGGGGTCGCGTGGTGTGGGATAAAAGGTCCGATTCCCACCATTTGCGGATTGAGTTCTTTCATAAAAAGCATATCCTCAGCCAGATTTTCTGTGGTCTGCCAAGGAGAACCAACCATAATACCGGTTCCAACCTGATAGCCGATTTTTTTTAAGTTTTTCAAACACTGCTGTCGAGCTTTGGCAGACAACTCTGGCGGATGCAGTTTTGCATAGTGTGTTGGATCATAGGTTTCATGACGCAGCAGATAACGATTTGCGCCAGCCTGATAGAGTGCCTGATAACTATCATAAGAACGTTCGCCGACAGAAAGCGTAATAGCACAATCCGGAAAATTATTTCGGATGGCAGTTACGAGATCAAGCAGAAGTTCGTCTGTGAAATAGCCATCTTCGCCACCTTGCAGGACGAAAGTGCGAAAGCCGAGTTCATAACCGGTATCACAGCAGTTCAGGATATCCTGTTTAGTCAGTCGATATCGCAAGGCTGTCTGATTGCTTCGACGGATTCCGCAGTAATAGCAATTATTTTTGCAGTAGTTTGTAAATTCAATCAGTCCGCGAATGAAAATCTGATTGCCGTAATGCTGCTGTTGAATATGCCGGGCACGTTCGTATAGATAAGTGGCATCTGAAGGGGTGAAATTTTGAAAAAGAGTAATCCATTCATTTTTAGAAAGTGTTTGCTCTTTTTCCAGTTTATCAATCATATTTTTCATAAAATGGTTCGTCCTTTATGTTGTGGGTGTCTTTGCATAAATTGTTTTGGTACTGATACCGGGAAGCATTCCGAGTTTGCCGGAAAGTGCGCTGATGATGTCATTTGACGCATCAAGTGCAATACTGATAATGGAAATTTCTTAAAAGAGGCAGAAGTTCTATGTAATAGTTTCAATACTAATGCGCCTTTTTACGCAGGAAAATTATTTGAAAAATCCTTAGTAATCAGAACGATATTTTTTACTGTTTTCTTATTTAAAATGAATTGTAGCATGAAGAAATAAAAAAAACCAGAGAGAGTCAGAGAAAAAATAAATATGAAATTTTTGTGAATTAAGGTTGGTTATTTGAGGAAAATAATCATTTCAGGAAAAGTACACAAAAAAGGAGCGCATGTAGGGGCGAAATGATAAGAAAATTAGTGAAAATCACGAAGTTTATATAAAAACAAGAAAAAAGTAGGATTTTTTTT
>CAJKWK010000022.1 GCA_905203555.1 uncultured Lachnospiraceae bacterium | reverse complement strand
TTCGTCTGAGCCTTTTTCCTTTAACTCAGTTTTTCATAACTCACTTGACACTACCTACTTTGTAAGATCCTGCATAAATGCACTCATTCTCGGACGGCTGATCTGAAGATACTGTCCTTTTACAACAGCACATTTATCCTGAATTCCATCTACATGATTCAAATTGATCAGATAGCACTTATTTCCTCGCGAAAATCCAAACTTCTCCAGTTCTTCTTCGGCAGATTTCATCGTTCCGGAAGTCAAATAATCCCCATTCGCTGTATGATAGATCAGATTATGCCCCGAACTTTCCACATAATAAATATCTGCCACATCAACACGCATAATACCGCCTTTTACATTTAGCATGACATAATGACTGGAACGCCTCTTCAATTTTGCAGCTGCCCTCTTCAACTTTTCACAAAACGCAAAATAAGATACCGGTTTCAGCACATAATCCAACGCGTCGACTTCATATCCGCGAATTGCATATTGCGTCATATTTGTAATAAAAATAATAATGACCTCCGAATCCATCCTGCGGATTTCCTCAGCAGCCGTCATCCCATCCACGAATTTCATCTGAATGTCCATCAAAATAATATCGAACTGCGCCTTATACTCAGCAGTAATGGCATCTCCATCCCGATAGATCGTAACATCAAACTCTTCTCCTTCGCTTTTTCGATATTCATCCAGATATCCGGTCAGTTGTTTCACATAATAATCTTCATCCTCTACAATTGCAATCCGTATCATATCAGACTCCTGTTCATTTGATCAAAAATGTGTTTCACACACTCTCACCCCTGTAACCAATTATATAGTAATAAAAACTGCTGCTTTCACGACCAATATCATAAAGCAGCAGTTTTATTCTTTATTCTGTTTCAATTAAGAAATCAATCAAGCACCTGTCATCATAAAGTGAATCAATTTCTCTGTGTCTTCCGGCTCGTATGCAATGATCTCAAGCTCCGGGATCTCTCCGTTAGAGAAAATATTTGCCATAGACACATACTGGGACAGCTTTGACTTCAGATTCAGTCTGTCTCCCTCGCCTGTTACAAGCTCTACTTTTCCTTTGCAGGCATCTACTGTTTTAAAAAATGCTTCTATATCTTTGATATTCTGTACTTTCATTTGAATAGCTCCTTTCCCTTCTCCATATTAAAAATTTTATCAAGCTACAGTTTCATTATAACGGTTTTTTCTTGAATTGCAAGAAAATTTTATTCACTCCAATTCATTTAATAGTTTTTTGATGTTGCGTATCTGATCTCCACTATACAACTTTCCGTCGATCAAAAGATTGGGCGAAGTCCTGCACTGTTTCAAACAATTCTGTGTACGAAGTTCATATCTGCCATCTGCTGAAATCCCGTTCTTATCCGGTTTCAGCTCCCGGCGCAGCTGTTCCAATATTGCCCCGCCATCCTTTTTCCCGCAGCGCTCTCCGGTACATGCTATAATCTCATGACTGCATTTTACTTCTTTCAAGCTGGGGTACATCCGAATCAGACACTGCACAAAATTCTCTGTAACTCCGGTCACCTCTGCCACCCGTTGTTTTAACCCTGCGGTCAGACACCCCTGGACCTCTTGTAATTCTCTCAAAAGTGCCACTACCATCTGCTGGCTGGCCCTGTCCTTCTGCTTACTGTAATAAGCAAAAATCTCTTCCAGTACTTCGTTTTGGTTCCAATCAGCCTTCAATAAACAACACCCCTAACGTTCCCGGACCACAATGACTGGAGATTACACCGCCTGCCCTCGTCACAAGAATTTCGTCAAATACATCCAGCTTTTCCAAATACTCCCGCACGCTTTCGATCGTTTCCTCCGGACATCCGGAATGAGTAATAAATACCCTTTCTTTTTTTGCATGTTTCAAATGCTCTTCCATCTCCTGCACATAGCTCAAAAGAACCTTCGGCATCTTTCCGCGGTATTTCTTCCCCGGCTGCATCTTCCCATCTTCAACGACAATTCGCGGATGCAGTTTCAACGCACCGCCTGCCATAGCTGCCAATCCACTGCAGCGGCCGCCACGATGTAAATATGTCAAAGTATCTACTACAAAACTCGCACGCACAAGCGGTCTGAGCTTTAAGATTTCCTCTTCAATCTCTGCAGCGCTCTTTCCTTCTTTTGCCATAACCGCCGCCTCAATAACCAAAAGACCGATTCCCGTAGACAGATTTGCAGAATCAATGATCGTCACCTCGTCCTCTGCATCCAATTCTTCCGCAGCCAGACGCATCACATTTCCGGAGGTAGACATTTCACTGGAAATCGAAAAACATATCAATTTTCTCCCCTGATCCAGATATGGTTTCATCACTTCCATTGCACGTTCCATTGACGGCGCCGAAGTCTTCGGTGTTGTTGCATTGTCGTCAGACCAACTGTAAATCTCGTCCGGTGTCACATCCACTCCGTCTTCACATTCCCTTTCACCCAGCAAAATATGCAGCGGAATTACTGCAATATCATACTTTTCCAACAGCTCGTCCGACAAATCGCACGTACTGTCTGCAATAATCTTGACTGTTCCGACTTCTTTCATTTTACACTCACCTCTTAATAAATATTCCCTGCCTGCGTGTCCTGTTACCTCAGAATAATGCCATCGGTTACGATCTCTACTTTTTTCTCTTTTAACAATCTTCCAACTGCACGTTTAAACGCAGCCTTACTGATCCCAAACTCCCGCTGGATCACCTCCGGATCTGCTTTATCAGTAAACGGCAGTTTACCGTCAAAACTCTCAATCCGTCTCAAAATAAGTTCTGCATCCTGATCCATCTGCGCCGGAATCTTATCACGCACACTCAGATCCAACTTTCCGTCTTCCTTCACACCCGTCACACGAGCCTCAATGATATCGCCAACTTTCATCCGCTGATTCACATCCTTCTTCGGAATCCGGGCAGAATACTGATTATCTACCGCCACAAAAACGCCAAACTGATCACTGGTATCGTAAACAATTCCCTTTACTTTGTCATCTTTTTGATACGGAGAATCTGTCTGCAATAAATGATATACCTTCATTGTTGCACAAAGCCGCCGGCTCTTATCAATATAAAGAGAGACCAGACAGCGATCCCCTTTTTGTACCTTCGCAGTCTGTTGTTTAAACGGCAAAAACAAATCTTTCTCCAACCCCCAGTCCAAAAAGGCTCCCATCCGGTTTGTATCCACAACATCCAGTACCGCCAGTTTCCCAAGCGTTAGCTTTGGCTCTCTGGTTGTCGCAATCAGACGGTCATCCGAATCCTTATACAGAAATACTTCCACCGGATCCCCCGGCTCAATCCCGGCAGGAACCTGCTTTTTCGGCAAAAGCACCCGCTCCTCGCTGCTACCGAGATAAACACCAAACTCTACCTTCTTAACTACTGTCAGTACCTGTTTTTCTCCTAATTTCATATAATTCTATTCTCCCGTATCTCAATCGTTTGCCTTACGCGGCAATTGCAGAACCAAATTCACTCCAAATGGATTTACCGTAATGCCAAATGCTTCTTTCGCAGCAAGTTCTGAAATCTTATCCACTTCTACCACTGCTGTTTTAAACTTTTCCTCTTTATTTACACTCTGAAACTTCATAAATTCCTGAATATCTGTAAAAATCGGCTGCAATACTCTTCCATCCTTCTGTTTCAAAATCGGAACCGCATTGTTTTCCGTTAACGCTACAATATAACGTCCCCGAATATAATGAGCCATCATTTCTTCATTCAGTTCCTGCAGTTCCTCTGTCATCTTAGGCTCCTTCTGGGACCGAAGTTTCTGTACGAAGTAAAGCGCCGTCAGATGCAGTTCTGCATTTTCCACCACTGTTTTTCCTTCTTGTTCTGCAGCATCTTTTCTACGAACCACCAAATGTTCCAGCTGTACCGCCTTCTCGCTGTCCAGCCCTTTATCTGTCACAAGACAATTTACCCCCATCGGATATAAGCCGGTATAAAACGACAGCAAAAACTGGTTCATCACTTTTACGATATGCATCATTTCCCCATTTTGAATTCTTCTCTGCGCCTCACGTTTCGCATCCTCTTCTTCAAAATAAAGGAACACTTCATCATCAAATGTCTCCTCGTCACATTCCACAAAAGGCATTCTGGTAAAATCTGATGTCAACACATAAATCGCTTCTGCATTGCGAAGTTTTACAAGTACCTTTTTTTCCTCTTCTGTTATCCTCTCTGCAGCCATTCTTCTGTTGTCCTTTCTCTTCCGAAATATTTATTTATCTATTGTATCCAAAATATGACGCGCCACATATACACCGCTTGCAGATGCATGAGACAACGAATGGGTTACGCCACTTCCGTCTCCGATGACATACAGCCCTTTGTAACGTGTTTCCAGATTCTCATCAATATCCACTTCCATATTATAGAACTTCACTTCTACACCATATAACAAAGTGTCATCATTCGCCGTACCAGGTGCAATCTTATCTAACGCATAAATCATTTCAATAATACCGTCCAAAATTCGTTTTGGCAATACCAGACTTAAATCTCCCGGAGTTGCCGCCAGCGTCGGACGAACCAGCCCTTCTTCAATACGTTTCTCATTGCTTCGTCTTCCACGAATCAAATCTCCAAAACGCTGTACAATTACGCCGCCTCCCAGCATATTAGACAGTCGGGCAATGCTTTCTCCATATCCATTGCTGTCCTTAAACGGCTCTGAAAAATGCTTGGAAACAAGCAGTGCAAAGTTCGTATTCTCCGTCTGTTTCTCCGCATCTTCATAACTATGGCCATTCACTGTCACAATTCCATTTGTATTTTCATTTACTACAATTCCATACGGATTCATACAGAATGTACGTACATTATCCTCAAACTTTTCTGTGCGATATACAATCTTGCTCTCATACAACTCGTCTGTCAAGTGGGAGAAGATCTCTGCCGGAATCTCTACACGCACGCCCAGATCTACACGATTCGATAAAGTCGGAATCTCCAGATCCTTACATACTGTCTGCATCCATTTACTTCCGCTTCTTCCCACAGAAATTACACAACGTTCACAGTCTGCCGATTCCTTTCCGTAAAAGACGCGATATCCGCCTTCTATTACTTCCAGATGCTCCACATTACAGTTAAAATAGAAATCTACCTTCTCTTTTAATTCTTTGTAAATATTTTCCAGAACAATATAATTAATATCCGTTCCCAGATGACGAACTGACGCATCCAGCAGATTCAACTGATTCTGCATACACAGCTTTTTAAACTTTGTGCCTGTCGTCGAATACATCTTTGTACCTTCTCCGCCATGACTCATATTAATATCATCCACATATTTCATCAGCTCAATTGCCTGCTGTCTGCCGATATGCTCATACAACGTTCCGCCAAATGCATTGGTAATATTATATTTTCCATCCGAAAATGCACCTGCTCCGCCAAAGCCACTCATAATCGCACATGTCTTACATCCGATACAGCTCTTTACCTTCACTCCGTCAATCGGACACCGACGCTTTTCCAAAGGATTTCCTGCTTCATATACAGCAATTTTCAAATCTGCATTCTTTTTTACAAGTTCATAAGCGGAAAAAATTCCTCCCGGCCCAGCTCCAATAATCGCCACATCATACTTCATCTCTTTTTCTCTCCTGTCTTTATATTTTTTTAATTCTCGCACTTGATTCTTCTGCTCTTTCTCTTCCCGAAAAGAACCCGTAATCTTATGCGATTATAAGAATACGAGTTCTCATGTAGTCACTTCTTTTCCTTTTCATATTATATCGGTTTACACACATCACTGTCAAGGCATTCCCTATGATTTCATTTCTTAATTTTCAGAAATATTTTATATTTCAATTTACTTTTCAGACTATTTAGAGTAGAATAATAGTACCAATATACACCTCATTTGACATTAATAAACTTAACCAAATCAATTTCATATCAGGCAGCATAAGGAGGGCTGCTATAGAAGGGAGTGAGTTTTATGATGTTAACAAAACGACTACAAAATAAGGGAAGAAAACTACTTGCAGTCACACTCTCCGTATTCTTGGTATTATCACTGGTTTCGTTCCTTTCTCCGATTCATGCACACGCTGAAGGCGACAACATTCCGGAGAAAGCACCGGAACAACAAGAACAACAAGAACAACAAGAGTATCTCGTGACAATCACCCTGACAACCGGAGAGACCGAAACGGATATTGCTTTTTATAAGGATTTAACCTTGCGAACAGATCAGGAAAATGAGATCTATTCTCTCAAATTAAAAAAAGCAAGAATACCTGCTGGTGAATATGCACTTTACAACGGAAATGAAATGATACTTATTCGTTCAATTTCCATTGGCACTGATGATGTTTCTGAATTACATACTGATTTTGGTTCGGAGCTGTCCATTACACTCCGCTGGGAAAAAGCACCTGAGACGTGTACCGAGCATCTGTATTCAGAAGAATGGATGTGTGAAGAAAATGGCAAAACACATTTTCACGAATGCATCCTCTGTGGAGAAAAGCTGGATATTGCAGAACACATTGCCAGTGACTGGATCGTGGACAAAGCAGCTACGCTGACGAAGACAGGCAGCCAACACAAAGAATGTACCGTCTGCAAAATCATACTGCTTACTGAAGAAATTCCTGTGCCGAAACCGGAAGTTCCCGAACATATTCACCAATATGAAGAGAACTGGACTTTTAACGAAACGCATCATTGGAAAAAATGTATTGCCACCGAAGGAACTTGTCCAGAACCGGAAGGAGAAAAAGCTGCACATCTCTTTGATGAGGGCAAGATCATCAAAGACGCAACCGAAGAAACAGAAGGTACAAAAACCTATACCTGCGAAACTTGTGGATATACCTACAACGAAACCATTCCAAAGCTGGAGCACACGCACAAGTTCAGCACTGAATGGCAGTCCGATGCCACAAGCCACTGGCACCTGTGTAAATGCGGAGCAAAAAGCGAAGTAAAACCACACACCGCCGGCGACTGGATCATCGACAAAAAGCCAACCGCTGCAACAGTCGGCAGCCAGCACAAAGAATGTACCGTATGTAAAAAGGTATTGGAAACAAAAGAACTTCCAAAGCTGACAGCTCCTAAGATCACAGCCGGAGCAGGACAGATTTACCGTCAGAAAAGCAATCAAAATCTGACCATCACATGCTCCGATAATGTTGAAAATCTGACCGGTGTTTACGTTGCGGATGGATTGGTGCATAAGAGCAATTACGTGACCGATCCCAAAAATCAGACCGTTACTTTAAAAGCTGCATATCTGGATAGTTTGGCAGAGGGAACCCATTCTCTGAAACTTGCATTCAGCAATGGAACCTGCACCGAAACCCAATTTACAATTCAGAAAACTGCAGCAGTAAAAACCGGTGATCAGAGCAATTATATCCCGCTTATTATTCTACTGATTCTATCAGGAGGTGTATTGATCGTAACTTCGGTTATTCGTAAAAAGGGATTCAACGGATAACCACTACAAAAACAAAAGGCGCTGCAAAATGGGTGAGGAATCACCCATTTTGCAGCGCCTTTTGTTTTGATAAAAAATTTATCATCCAACACTTTTATTTCAATTCCACAACAGCATATTCTTTTCCGCTTTCATCACAGAGCAGAATTACTGTTCTATCCTCTTCCATAGAAATTTTCGGATATATGATATCTCCAAGAACTGCTGATTTCTTGTAATCTACTCGCAATTGATGCACCTGTGTTTCTTTTGGCAGCATTTCCATCGCCATCTGTACATACTGACAGTTGTTTACATGTTCATTAGTATCGATATGATATTTACGCACCGAAAATGCTTCTCTGTCTTCCATCTTCTCCGGAAGTAAAATCTTCCTTCCCTCATATGGCATCTCCAGCGGTTCTGCAATTCCATACGCCTCAATATCTTCTGGCTTCGGTCGTGCCGGACGTCCTTTTTCCATATCCATAAATACCCATATAGAATTTGCACAGGCAACTTGATTCCCCTCAGCATCTTTCATCACAAAATTACGATCACCGAACAGCCCTTTAAAACTTGTAGCAAATGTTCCAACTGTAACCTGCTCTCCCAATTTCGGATAGCGATCCACAATTACCTGCCAATAGGAGAGAATCCATGCTTTTTTCCGCTTTTTGAGATTCTCCGCTCCCAAACCAATATCCTCAGACTGAAATGTACTGCAATCTTGAAAATAATTGATGATTCCCGGCAGCGTAATGGTTCCGTTATGATCGATTTCACTGTAACGTATTCTTTGGTTTATTGTATACATTTTTACACATCCTTCTCTGTAGCAGACACAAAACTATGCTCCACTGTAATCACAAACTCATAGCGCTCATCCTGCTCCTTCATTTTCTCACACAAGGTTCGCTCTATTTCGTTTTGTTTCTCCTTATCATACTCCCTCGGAACAACCAAGTCAAAAATTAAATTAATCTGCTTTTGTCCATCTACTACTCTAAAATCATGAATGGTACAAGAATCATCAATCTCTGCAATCGCCTGGTTTGCCCGATTCCGGATCAGCAGAACATGTTCATCTTCAATCTCAATCGGATCCATATGTACCACCAGAAAAATTCCCAGATTTTCCACTGCGTCCCGCTCAATCCGATCAATCACCTCATGAGAAGTCTCAATATTTACATTATTCGGAACTTCCGCATGAATCGAGGCCATACTCCGGTTCGGCCCATAATTATGTACGATCAAATCATGGGATCCGACCACACCGTCATACCCTTCTACAAACTTCTTAATCTTCTGATATTCTTCCGGATCCACCGCCTCACCAAGCAGTGGCTCCAGCGTATCCTTCGCAATTCCAAATCCTGCCCACATTACAACAAGCGCTACCCCGATTCCGACAAATCCATCAATATTGACTCCCGTTATCTGAAATACCAATAAAGATACAATTGTCACTGTTGTCGTGAGCACATCCCCCATAGAATCGGTAAAAGCAGCCATCATCACTTTCGAGTCAATCTTTTCTCCCAGTTTCCGGTTAAACAGACCCAGCCAAAGTTTCACACCGATTGATAAAACCAGAATTACTACGGACATCAACTGAAAATTCAAGATTTCCGGTGACTTAATCTTCCCAAACGAATCCTTTAAAAAAGTAAATCCCACTTCCATTACAAGAAAAGAAACGATCAGTGCTGCAATATACTCCATTCGCCCATGTCCAAATGGATGTTCCTTATCTGCCGGTTTGCTCGCAATCTTTACTCCGACAAAACTAATAATGGACGAACCGGCATCCGACAAATTATTAAACGCATCTGCTGTAACAGATACACTATGTACGATCAGCCCAATCACAAATTTTACTGCAAATAAAAATACATTACAAAAGATGCCCACCATACTCGCCAATACTCCATACGCAGTACGAACAGACACCTTTTCTGTGTGTTCATAGTCTTTTACAAAATGTTTTACTAAAAATTCTGTCATATCTTCTCCTGTTCATTTTCTTTTGTTTCTTATAATATTTATTCGTTTCTTATATTACTTATTCGATTCTTCCTCTTATTTTTCCAATCAATTCCTGCAGATACCATTTCACTTCTATTTCTGTATCTTCTGCCAGCATATCATACTCTTCCTCCGCAAGTACATGTTTCAGCAGCTGTTTTCCCTCTTCCGGAACAACCGCATGGACCGCGTCTATAAAGCAGAGATTCGGATATAAAACACACCACCAATTCTGTCCCTTTGCCGCACCTATTTCAATGCGAAGTGCCGTATAATTTCCCTCCGGAAATGTCAAATCTCCATAAGATTTCCGAGGGAAATAACAGGTTGTGACTGCAGCGCTGACCGGATAGTCATATCCTGCATCTTTTATCACCTCTCCGCTAACCTGTTCCAGTTCTCGTGTATGCCGTTTCACCCAGTCCTTTGTTCCATCCACGTCCAGCCCTTCCGGAAGACGTTCTTCCAAATAAGAGATGACCGTTTCCTTTACCTGCATCTTCAGCGCCTGATCTTCTGCACTGTCACTATTTGCCAATACATGAAACCGGAGCACCTCCTCTGCCAGATGTGTCTGCGCCCGCTCCTTCGCCAGAACCTCCCATTTCCAGTTTATGATTCCCGACAACAGCGCCGCAAGAACCAACGATAAAATCCAGATAAGCACCCCGGCCTTTCGGCCCTGCCTTCTTTCAGAATATGTATCCTTCATATAAAATACCCTCCATATCCATTTCTATCTGATACAGAGAGTATGTCCTATTTTTATAAAGCTATACACTTCATTGTCATTCCAACACTATTCACTTAACGCTCTTCATGACTCCGCAGTGTGTCACTTACAACTTCGACCTGATTTTCAATATGTCTGCTCGTAACTTCCATTGCCCGATCACATTCTCCATTTTCAATCGCATAAATGATTTCCTGATGCTCTTTCAAGAGTTTCGCATGAAATTCCTTTTTCTTTAAATATTCCACACGATAACGATACATCTGCTCCCTGAAATTGTTCAAAAGAGAGATCAATCGCTCATTATCTGTTGCCAGATAAATCACATCGTGAAATGCCACATCCGCTTCCGCAACCACTGTGATATCTTCATCACCGAGCACACGCTCAAATTCCGCCGCTGCCTTCTTCAGTTCTGTTAAACCTTCCGGTGTCATACGCAGACACGCAAGCTGCACTGCCAGTTCCTCCAACGCCTGACGCACTTCCAGCACATCCCGGAGACTCTTCTCCGTAATCTGTGCAACCTCAGCGCCACGCCGCGGAATCATCAGCACCAATCCCTCCAGTTCCAACTTCCGGATTGCCTCACGAATCGGTGTTCTGCTGACTCCCAGTTTATTGGCAAGCTGTATTTCCATCAACCGCTCTCCCGGTTTCAGTTCGCCGCGCAAAATAGCCTGCCGCAGCGTATTAAAAACCACATCTCTCAGCGGAAGATATTCATCCATTTTCACTGTAAAATTCAAATCCATCCTTAGTTCCTCCTGGCATTGTGTATATTCGTTACATACACCTGTTTTGCAAGTTCCTTTTCTCGAATCATATGCTGTGCTTTTCTTGCCGCCATTTTATTTTCAAATAACCCAAACACTGTAGGTCCACTTCCGCTCATCATCGCATTCAGCGCACCACAATCCTTCATCACTTGTTTAATCTGTGCAATCTCCGGATGCATCGGAATCGTCACATCTTCCAGTACATTTCCCATGTGGGCAGCCACCTCCTGAAGACTTCCCTTTTCTAAAGCATCCATCAATCCGTCAATATCCGGATGCTGCGTAATCTCAGAGGCATCCAGCGTCTCATACACCACTTTGGTAGAAACACTGATCGGAGGCTTTGCAATTAAAACTGTGCACTTCGGCATCGCCGGAAGTTCTTTTAATTCCTCCCCGATTCCTTCCGCAAGCACTGTTCCCCGCATAATACAATACGGTACATCTGCGCCCAGTTTTACCCCTCGTTCCATCAATTCCTGACGTGACAGCTTTAATCCAAATAAGCGATTCATGCCAAACAGCACTGCCGCAGCGTTCGAACTGCCTCCGGCCATACCTGCCGCCACCGGAATATGCTTATTCAAAGTAATTCTGACACCCTCTTCGATGCCAAACTCTTCCATCAGCATCTGCGCTGCCTTATACGCAATATTGCCATCTCCGGTAGGAAGAAAGAACAGATTGGAAGACAGCTCAATCCCCGGAGCCGCCTTCCGCTCAATTTTCACATCATCATATAAATAAATCGACTGCATGATCATACGTACATCATGATAGCCATTTTCCCTTTTTCCAAGAACATCCAGTCCCAAATTAATCTTTGCAAGTGCTTTTAATTCGATCTGTCTCATCGATATTTCCCCTTTTGTATCTTGTATACATAATACTTTACTACATCACTTACAGTATACTCATATTTTCTTTAAAAATCAATAATTTATCCCCGCATTTTAAAGAATCTGTATCCAGATGATTCACTTCCCGGATCCCTTCTATTGTCGTTTTATATCGCTTTGCCAAATCCCATAAACAATCTCCGTCTTTCACAATATAACCCACGATTCCCGGGCTCTTTTCCATGTCTTCCATGGAAATCGGTTCAAAGGAAATCTCTCGAATCACCTGGATTGTTACCGGTTTTCGCATAAAAGTATCCAGCGCCAGTACTGCCTTGACTTCCACTGCCTCACTTCCGGCCAGATTGACAGACAGCTGCTCTACATGATAGGAAATATTGTATCTCACATCTTCTGCCATGTCCGGACATTCCAGCTGCCAGGAAAACGGGATCATTCCCTGCCAGCTGCCAAACGGAATCTCATCATCGGCACGAAGATACAAAAACGAAAGATGTAAAATGCCTTCCACCTGCAGCCCTTCTTCGGTGGATTCGATATGTTCCATCTGTACCGCTCCCTCACTGTGACAGATCTGCAGTACATCCTCTTTCAATTCCGGCAAAGAAAGTCGCTCTGTCACCTTGCATTTGGAGTGATTCTGAATCAGCAGTTCCTCATAAGCCGCCTCTCGTGTTTCAAAACTGCAGTTTTGTTCCAGCGAATACAGATCTTCTAATACTTCCAGCTGCTCTTCCCGGTAAAGATTCATCCTCAGATTCAACGTTCCTTCGATTCCCAGAACCCGCATTTCTCCGTCTTCATCCAGACGGATATCTACCAAAGTATCTTCCAGAGAGCTCTGTACACAATAGTACATATCATCCTCTGCGCCGCTGCAATCAATCCTGCCTTCATAAGGAACTGTCTGTTCGATCCAATCCGTTTTTCCATCCTCTGAAAGATACATACAAAATACCAGCAGCTCGCCTTGCAGATACAACACATCCTGTTCCACCCGAATTTCCAGCTTACGTGCACTGATGTCTTTCAGCAAAAGCTGCCCAATACTTTCTTTCGTTCCCGGCAGCGTAATTTCTTCCTTGATGCGGTATGTATCTTTCTTCATCGTATGCAGTTCCAGAAGATTGACATTTCGTTTCTTCTTATAAACCGGAACACTGCACTCTACATCCACCGTTGTCTCCTCATCCACCAGCTGCTCCCTGCCCAGTTCCATTTCCACCATCGCCCGGATACTGACCTTTCTGGAATGTACCATAGCAGCCGTAAACTCTACCCGCAGATTCTGTACGAAATAATTCTCGTTTTCATTTCCATCTATATAGACCATTTCCTCAAAAGGAAGGGTTCCTTCCAATACTCCCGGAACAGGATCCATCTGATCTGTAATATAAAAAATCTGATAATATAATTTCCCCGATACTCTCAAATAATTCTCTGCAAATCGGATGTCCTCTGTTTTTACTGTTCCATGCCCCTGTACAATCTGTCTTACGTCTGCCTTCGAATCCGGAACATTGATCTCCTCATCCAAATAAAACTGATCAAATGTCCGCTTTCCCTCCTGCGTATACCGCACCTGTTTCTGAATCAACTCCATATGCCCCTCCTGTCATTTCAGTCAAACACTACATTTTTGTCAATTAATTTCAGCTTTACTACAACATAAGGAAACGTTGTAATTTCTTTTGTCTCTTCTTCCTTTCCCGGGCCGAGCAGATTCGTATGAATAAAAATCGCATTCTCAGTCTCATAGAGTTCGGTTACCTCAACACTATACCCTGTTTTCAACTGAGCTCCATAGCCTTCCGCAATATACAATTCTTCCGCATCCGCATAAGTGAGCCGAAAGGGTTTCTCTTTCTTTTCCTCAATCAAAGTCTGAAATTCATCAGGAACAGACAATTTATCCAAAACAGTAAATTCCAAATCCCGCAGTTTCTCTGTTTTGACCGGCTCAGAAACACAGCCTGTCAGAGTAAACAAAAACAAACAAATAACAACGCATCGCATACATCTTTTCATAAACAGCCTGTAGATTTATTTTCTATATTATCTTATTGTAATCCTCTTCAAAATATACTAGAAACTTCCCTCAAGGCCGAATTGCTATTTTTATTACGCTCTCTTTTCGATTCTCAAAAATATCATATGCTTTTTCAATTTCTTCCAATGCAAATGTATGCGTAATCAGTGGTGTCGTATCAATCTTCTTCTCTTCAATCAATTTTAAGATTTCATCACAGTCACAGCCATCTACACCGCCTGTTTTAAAAATTAGATTCTTCCCATACATCTGCGGAAGAGGCAGGCTTTGATTTTCTTCATAAAGCGCCACCACTGTTACGATTGCATTCGGTCGTGCCACTTTCCAAGCAAGTTCAAACGTATGCCTGCTGCCGGCAACTTCCAGCACACGGTCTGCACCGCCATGTTCACTCTGCTCTTTTACAAACTGTTCCACATCGGTTTCATCTGGATTCACAACCAACACATCCGGGTAATGCTCTTTCACAAAAGCAATTCTCTCAACATCCACTTCACATAAAATAATCTTTTTCGGATGTTTTAGCATGACACACAAAAGTGTACAGATTCCGGTAGGACCTCCACCAATAATAACGACCGCATCTTCTTCCCCTATTTCAGAAATTCTTGCCGCCCAAAATCCGGTAGCAAGCACATCCCCCACAAACAAAGCCTCTTCATCTGTAATTGTATCGGCAATTCGATTCAATCCCTGATTCGCATACGGCACACGCACATACTCTGCCTGACCTCCGTCAATCCGGCATCCCAGCGCCCAGCCTCCATTTTTATCTGTACAGTTATTCACATATCCATGCTCGCAAAAGAAACATTTTC
Organism: uncultured Lachnospiraceae bacterium; assembly: GCA_905203555.1. GTDB lineage: Bacteria > Bacillota > Clostridia > Lachnospirales > Lachnospiraceae > Schaedlerella. Next base: position 25,344 of record CAJKWK010000022.1, on the reverse strand, counting down.
CACAAAACGTCTCCACATTTACCGTTACACGATCTCCCGGTTTTACTTTGGTTACCTGACTTCCCACTTCTTCTACGATACCGACCATTTCATGTCCCACCGTAATCCCCGGTACTGCTCTGGGAACTGCCCCATGCTTAATGTGAATATCACTGGAACAGATACTTGCCAGAGTCACTCTGACAATCGCATCCTGTGCATCTACAATCTCCGGTTTCGCCTTTTCCTCCAATACGAATTTCCCTTGTTCCTTATATGTATAAGCAAGCATAACAAAATCCCCTTTCCTATTGTCTATACCTCATAGTATAAACAAAGAAAAGGGGATTTTCAATTCTGTTACAATGCAGATTTCTTCAGTTTCACACAAGAGTGTGAATAAGAAATTGTCATAATCAACCAGATTGCAGCCACCATTACAATTGCCATGATTCCTGTGTCAAAGAACAAATGACCAAGCATGGCAACCACAAGTAATACCGGGATCCACGTTCCCATTTTGGTATAACATTTATATGCACTTTGATAAATATATTCCTTTTCTGCCTCGTCACAGCTATCCAGCCACTGCTGCTGAAATTTTCTAGAACTTGGATCTCCCTGCATCTTCGGATACGTCTTTTGTGTCGTTTTTACCATACGCACCTGCCAGAAAGCATCATAGAAATAACATACCAGAAAAACTGCACACAACAGCAGCATACTTATTGCATTCCCATTGGAAATATACCTCATCGAATATCCACTTGCTAAGATCAGGATACACAGAATCTGTGAGATTGTATTTACAACCAAACCTGCTGCCGTCATCTTTTCTAACTCATATTCCCAACGGTCACACTCTTCCTCTTCTGTTTCCTGTATCCGCAAGCCGATTTCCTTCTGTTTTTTCAAATTCCATTCTCCATATATAATAGAACAGATGGTAATCAATATTAACAATGACAACTTTCTTTGTCAATACATTTTGACAACTTTTCTTGTCATCTCGTATTTTGGCTGTTTTACCGCATACTTGGCAGCGCAAAAAGAAACGGCCACACTAATTGCTTAGTGCAGCCGTTTCTTTACTATTATTTGGAAAGGCGAACCCGTTCATGTGCAATCTGCTTATCCACTGTCTCCTTATTATTGAATGGAGTTACGCGGAAGTCAATTGTAAATGCCTCGTTCTTTGCCCGGAACTTATCCAACTGCCACTGACCGCAGGAATAAGATCCTAAAGCATTCTGTTTGTAATCTACATTAAATACAATGTAATCACGTTTTACAAGATCACATGTATGTTTTGCATCGTCTAAGTCTTTTTCTTCATAGAAGGAGGCACTGAAGTTAAAGCTGTTTTCTGTAGATGCAACCATACCCATTCCTCTATCATTTGTCAGAGCTACCCATTTACAATCCATATGGTTTCCGTTCGCCTGTGGAACAACGTAGTTTGTAAACAAACCGTCTACTGTGTTTTCATATACGCCCATGAGTCCAGCCTCTTTAGAGTCAGAGTAGTTTTCTCCCGGTCCACGTCCGAAGTAACGAACATTTTCCATAGACTCATCTAAGTGCATTGTAACACCGATTCTTGGGAACATATCCGGAGCACATCCAAGTTTTCCACCCATAGCCATGTTTGCAGAAGAACCATTTGCAGACATTGCAGCTCCTGTATCTTCCATCTTTCCTCCAGGAACGCCGGATACACGAATCAGAACGTCACCTGTCGAACATACGATGTATTCATATGTTGTATCAAAGTGCCAAGCACTGTTTGTTGTACCGTTGATCGTCTTAACAACCACTTTCAAGAAATGACCATCTTCTTCGTACTGAATATCCATCACTACTTCATGCTCTAAGTGCAGGAAGTATACTTTCTTCAGCTGATCGATGATTTCCATATCATTACTGATCGGAGCTCTCCAAAGAGTCAATCTCGGTCCTTTGCTCATAATCTGCATACCATCACGTACAATACTTGTGATGTTACCACGTACAAGGTCAAATTCTACAGAGAAGTTGGCGCCTTCTGCACGAAGTGTTGTATGCTCTTTTGTTACTTTCAAAGTTCCTTCCGGAACGACTTCGATTCCTTCTTTGTAAATCGGAAGTTTGAACTGTGCTGTTGCAAGTTCATGTCCAGCCGGTGCATATGGTGTTGCATCCTTCAACTGGTAGGAAATGTTCACGTAATACTCAGCTCCCGGTTTAGCCTGAACACCTTCCAATGTATATGGAACTGTAATATCTTTTCCTGTTCTTGCAGGAATAGACGGCAGATCAAAACTTCCACACTGGATCATTACATCGTCTTCCATTACCTGATATACAAGACGGAACTGATTTAAGTCTGCAAAGTCATAACGGCTTAACAGGTGAATGATTCCCTTTTCCAAATCTACTTCTGTTGTTGTAATCGGCTCAACAACTTTCTTATATTCATACAAGCCCGGTGATGGTGTACGGTCTGGCATCAGCATTCCGTCGATACAGAAGTCTTTATTACTTGGATCATCGCCAAAGTCTCCACCATAACGATAGTATTTCTCACCATCTTCTGTGTATGTTTCGATACCATGATCGAACCACTCCCAGATAAATCCTCCCTGAAGTTTATCATGAGCATAGAACAGATCCTGATACTCTTTCAAGTTTCCGGGACCGTTCCCCATTGCATGGCAGTACTCGCAGAGCAGGTGTGGATGTTTGCTGTTTGCAATAACATCTTTCATCAAGAATGGCTTTTCCGGATTTTCGAGCCATGTATACATTGTAGAATATACATCTGCATATTCCATATCGAAGTCACCTTCGTAGTGAACAAGTCTTGTTGGATCCATCTGATGAGCAACTTCTGTCATCTTGAAGAAGTTACATCCGGATGCTGACTCATTTCCAAGTGACCACATCAGAATAGACGGGTGGTTTTTATCACGCTCAATCATACGGACCATACGTGTTACATACGCAGTCTCCCATGTCGGATCGTCAGAAATCCAAGCATAGTTTCCTGTCAGCTCAAATCCATGACACTCAAGGTCGGTTTCATCGATAAGGTACATACCATACTCATCACAAAGGTCATACAGATAGTAAGAATCCGGATAATGACAGGTACGGATTGCGTTTACGTTGAACTGTTTCATCATAATGATGTCTTTTTCAATCTCTTCCCTTGCTACAACACGACCATTCTTCGGATTGTAATCATGACGGTTCATACCTTTGAACTTGATCGCTACTCCATTTACAAGGAAGGTATCTCCGTTTATACGGATGTTACGGAATCCAACATTCTGTGGGATTACTTCGATCACTTCTCCATCTTTTTCTACTGTCATCAATAACTGGTAGAGATAAGGTGTTTCTGCTGTCCAGTGCTCTACATTTTCTATTTCAGCCTTGATGCTTACTTTATTTCCTTCAGATGCAGCTTTGCCTGTCCATACGCAGACTCCCTTTGCATCCATAAGTTCATATGTAACTTCTACTGCATCTTCAGTTCTAAGAACTGCATCTACAGAGAAAAGACCATTTACATATGCATCGTCAAGATCTGCAACAACTGTAAAATCATTGATACCTGCTTTCGGTACTCCGAGAAGTTCTACATCGCGGAAAATTCCACTTTCCCACCACATATCCTGATCTTCCAGATAAGTTCCGTCTGACCACTGATATACACGAACAGTTACTTCATTTTCTTCTCCAACTTTTACAAGCTCTGTAATGTCAAATTCGGCCTCATTTCTTGCACCCTTGCTGTATCCAACTTCCTGTCCGTTAATCCAAAGGTGATATGCAGAATCTACTCCGCAGAAACGAATGATAATCTGTTTGTCGCGGAAACTTTCTTCTACATAAAATGTACGTTTGTAAATACCTGTTGGGTTCTCTGTCGGTACATACGGAGGATTGATCGGGAAGTTGTACCACAGATCAGAGTAGTGCATCTTTCCATATCCCTGTAACTGCCAGTTCCCCGGTACTGTAATGTCATCCATTACAGATGTATCAAACTCTGTGCTTTCAAAACCTTCCGGACTATATTCCGGAGCATCAAGGAACATAAATTTCCAAACTCCGTTTAAATTTTTAAATGCATGTGTATAACCATTACTTCCCAACAACGCCTTCTCTCTTGTAGGAAATGTTAAGAAATGTGCTCTTGCAGGCATTCTATTTACGTGATCTATCTGATGATTTTCCCATACTTTCATTTTAAAATCCTCCTGATTTTATTTTTTAAGGTTATTTTTCTTTTCATAACGATTCCAGCAAACCCATGCCAGACCCATAAAGATTACAACTCCCAGTACGTTATATGCCAAAGTTCCGATCGGATTTGCTACACCCTCCGGCAGTGTTCCGTTAATTGCCTGCATAATCAGTGACGGCTCCGGTACTGTTGACATAAAGAATACGAACATAAATACAACTAACAAGAAGATACCCGCTGCAATTCCAAATTTTCTACTTCCGAAACGGAAATCTCTCTGCAGATTATCTTTCTTCCAGCGCAGTCCAATATAAGCTGCAAGTAAGAACAATACAGGAAGAAGAGAAGTTGCTGCGGTCATGTTAATCAGCATTTCAAGGAAACTGTCGATATTTCCGATTCCCAATGCCGGGATGATCAACAGAATTGTTACCACAATTCCCTGTACAAACAATGCGTTTGTCGGATTTCCTTCATCATTTGTCTTAACCAGCCATTTTCCAAATACGCCTTCCGGAATCTCGGAGAAGAATACTTTTACAGGAGCAGCTGTCCAAAGCGCCAACGATCCGAGGTTACCAAGCAGTAAGATCACACCAACCAGACGAACAATCACCGCATTCGGAATTCCGAAATGTGCTCCCAGAATCTGGAATACATCAAAAATACCATTTGAGAAGTTTCCGGAAAGTACTTCTGTAGGAACAATCAAACCAACTGCTACCGCACCAAGTACATACATTACACCTACAACAATCGTAGACATAATCATAACGCTTACGAATGTTTTGTTTCCGCCTTTTACGTCTTTTACATAAACACCGATACTTTCTCCGCCTCCTACAGCCTGAAGAACCCATGCCATCGTCATAAAGAAGGTCCAGTTAAATTTCGGTGCAACAGACTGCATTGTAAATTCCTGTGCCGGAGCTTTGCCAAATCCGAACACTACGATAAATGCGAGGATTACAAACGCGATTCCCATGAAGAGACGGGCACTTCCCGCAAATCCTGTAACCTTAGAAATCCAGCTAACACCTTTGACACATACATAAGTGGCAGCCCAGAATAAAATAATGGAAATCACTGCAATAATTTTTGTTCCGCTTGCTCCGCCGAAAACATTCTTTCCAACGAAAGCATAAGATGCATAAATCAAAGTCTGTGGCAAGAGCGAACAGAAGTAGAATAAGTTTACAAAGAAATATGCCCAAGCTCCTAAGAATGCCCATTTTGGTCCGAGTACACATTCCAGCCAGCTATGTACGCCGGATTCTTTTTCTGAGTTTGCAGATGCAAATTCTGCAATCATCAAAATAAATGGAAGAAAGTAAAATACCGATCCGAATATATATGCCGGTATCGTAGCCAATCCAATCTGGATACTATTGTTAATAATACTAGGGAATGCGAACACTGCAGAGAATGTCATCATCATCAGTGCGGCTTTTCCCAGCCGTTCTCTTGAATTTGTGTTTTCCATGAGAGGTTCTCCTTTTCTCTATTCCTTTTCCTTTGTTTCAGCATCTGCGCATCTGCTTTGTGATTATATTTTAGCACCCTGATTTCCTCAAATCTATCAAAAATGTTGACTTGTTTATAACAAATGTTGCATATTCAGATATTTTTCAAACTAAACCCTTCTCTATTTATTTATCATTTGAATTGTAATATTAATCAATAAATAATGAATCAAAATGTTCTTTTTGTGCATAAGAAACAAGTTTTTCATTAAAAAACATATATTAATAAAGATGGTGAAATTATTAGAAATGTTGAATATTTATATATATGTTGACTGCAAAACATGATTCCATGTATAATAACATTAATATAATCCGAAAAATCTAAAGATTTGTATTTTAGAAATGAAAAGGAGGATCCTTATGCCCAGATTTTTTGAAAAAGATATTGGAATTCTAGTCGATGACGATCCGGTTTTCAGTGAAATCCACGTATGTGAATCCGGATTCGAAGAATGTAAACCATCAAAACCCTACGAATTTATTCAGATTGACTATTGGGTTCTCCATTACTGTATTGATGGAGAGGGCTATTTCGGAGTTCGTGATAAACAAAATCATATTCATCCGGGAGATATTTTTATGATTCCGCCCCATACCAAAAATAAATATTTTCCTGATGTTTCCAATCCTTGGTCTTATCGCTGGATCGGTATTAAAGGCACACTTGCAGAGCGGATTCTAGGCACCTGCGGTTTATCTTCCGAGAAGTATATTTTGCATCACAAAGTTGATTCCCGATTAGAGAATTTATTCGAAGGCGTATATGACGAAATGCAGCGTAATCGAAAATTAAAAGCTCTTGGGCGGACACTGCAGCTTTTAGATTATATTCAACACAATATTTACAACCAGCAGGATGACCAGCTTACATCCGGTGAGTTATATTTTAATAAAGCCATTCACTTTATCCATAAAAATTATTTTAACAATATCTCGATTTCAGATATTGCAACTGCTGCAAATATTGATCGAACTTATATGTTCAAACTCTTCCAAAAATATTTAAAACAAAGTCCAAGCCAGTATTTACAGCAGTATCGGCTTGATAAAGCAAGTGTTTTATTACGTAAAAGCGCCTTAAGTATTACAGATATCAGTTATGCCGTAGGCTTTCAGCATCCTCCGTATTTCACAAAACTATTTACACAATATAAAAAAATAACACCATCTGAATATCGCAAAGGATTTTTGCAACAACCAGATGATGCTTTTCAAATTCCATAATTATTTCTTGTTTAGGATGTAATTTTATGTTGTTTTTCTCTCCGGCAGCTGTGCGAGTACAATTGCCGCAAACATGAAAATACATCCTAGCATTTCTTTTAATGTAAGATTCTCTCCTAAAATGATCCAGCCGGCAAGAACTGCGATACAGGACTCCAGGCTCAAGATCAAGGACGCCACTGTCGGATTCATATTTTTCTGTCCGACAATCTGAAGAGTGTAGGCAATTCCGCAGGATAATACTCCGGCAAACAGAACCGGCTGCCATGCTGCCAAAATATTTCCCCACACAACATTTTCTGTTAAAAATGCCGGAATTCCGGATACGATTCCTGCTACAAAGAACTGTACACAAGACATTTTTACGCCATCTACCAACGGTGAGAAATGATCGATCACCAATATATGTAATGAAAATAAAAAGGAACAAACCAAAACAAGAAAATCTCCCTGCCCAATATCAAATTCCTCCGTAATACACAAAAGATAAAGTCCGATCAATGCCAGTACAACTGCTGCCCAAATTGTAGACCGGCACTTTTTCCCGAAAAATGTCATTCCGATCAACGGAACAATAATAATGTAGCAGGCTGTAATAAATCCTGCTCGTCCTACTGTAGTATATTGAATCCCCACCTGCTGAAAATTCATCGCCAGAGCCAGCAAGATACCACAACATATTCCGCCTGTTATCAAAGTTTTCTTTTCACTTTTCGTTTCCCGCTCTTCAATCCTTTTCTTCTCACTTCCGGACACTTTATTTGACAAAAAAATATACGGAATCAAAACAATCCCGCCTATCAAACACCTTAACATATTAAACGTAAATGGACCTACATAATCCATCCCCACACTTTGCGCTACAAATGCCGTTCCCCAGATCGTTGCTGTCAGCAATAGCAAGAAGGAATTTCTCAACTGCATCTTTTTATTCATTTTTCTGTATATTCTCCTCTCACATAGTCGCCTCAATAAACAAAAGACTTCCTAAGTATACCACATAGATATACAATTAGGAAGTCTTCTATTTAAATATTAACTGAATATTATTTCAATAATTCTGCATTTTTATTAATTGTAGTCTGAATGATATCATGTACATACGCTCCGATATGTTTCTTCGTCTCTTTATCCAGTTCATTCGGATAAATTGGCTTTCCATATTCAATCACAACTTTTGTCTTCTTCACTTTCGGAAAATGATTTTCAAATATTTCGGCTGTATTATTCATGGAAATCGGTACAATTGCACAGTTGGTTTTTGTCGCGATCTTAAACGCTCCGTCTTTAAACGGCAGCATACTCAGTTCTTCGCCTTTGTTTCTGGTTCCTTCCGGGAAAATACAAATTGAGATTCCCTGTTTCACATACTCAATTGCCTGTAAAATTGTTTTCAGCCCTTCTTTGATATTCTCCCGATCCAAAAAGAGACAATACAAATACTTCATCCATGTAGACAAAAGCGGAATCTTTTCCATCTCTTTTTTCGCTATATATCCGGTCAGTCTGTGACATCTGGAATACGTCAGCAGGATATCAAAAAAACTTCTATGATTTCCTATATATAAGACCGGCTCATCGGGAACATTTTCTTCTCCGATCACAATGGTTTCTACACCTGTCACTCTTAAAATCAACTTAAATCCCCACTGCACAATCCGGAGTGAAGAATAATCTCTTTTCTTACGATTGATCTTTCCAACCACCCACTCTATAAAAAATACCGGAATTGACAAAACTAAAAATGTCACAAGAAATACTACAATAACCAAAAAGCGAATCATACTCAAATTCCTCCTGTATACAACTGATAATACTTTCCTCTTTCTTCGATCAACTGGTCGTGAGTTCCACGCTCAATGATTCTTCCCCGCTCCAGAACCATGATACAATCTGAATTTCGAACCGTCGAAAGTCGATGCGCAATGACAAACGTTGTTCTTCCATGCATCAGCCGATCCATACTTTCCTGTATGATTCGTTCTGTTCTGGTATCAATAGAACTGGTCGCCTCGTCTAAAATCAGAACCGGCGGATCTGCCACTGCCGCTCTGGCAATCGCAAGCAGCTGTCTCTGTCCCTGACTTAGATTCGCACCGTCTCCGGTAAGCATGGTGTCGTATCCCTCCGGAAGTCTTCGGATAAATCCATCTGCGTTTGCCAGCTTTGCTGCTGCCACAATTTCCTCATCGGTAGCATCCAGCTTTCCAAATCGGATATTTTCTTTTACAGTTCCGGTAAATAAATGTGTATCCTGCAATACAATTCCAAGCGAACGGCGAAGATCATCCTTTTTAATCTTATTGACATTGATTCCATCATAGCGGATCTTTCCATCCTGAATATCATAGAAACGATTGATCAGATTGGTAATCGTCGTTTTACCGGCTCCTGTAGAGCCAACAAAAGCAATCTTCTGTCCCGGCTCCGCATATAATTTTACATCATGTAGTACGATTTTGTCATCACTATATCCGAAATCAACTCCATCAAATACAACATTTCCTTTTAATTCTACATAATCCACCGAACCATCTGCCTGATGCACATGTTTCCATGCCCATCGTCCGGTACGTTTCTCACTCTCTTTTAACGCACCATTTTCCTCTTTCACATTGACCAGCGTCACATAGCCTTCATCTACTTCCGGCTTTTCATCCAGCAATTTAAAAATACGCTCTGCACCGGCCATTGCCATTACAATCGCATTCAACTGCTGACTGATCTGATTGATCGGCATACTAAAGCTCTTATTAAAAGTCAGGAAACTTGCCAATCCGCCCAGTGTAAATCCTCCAATTCCATTCAGCGCCAGCGCACCTCCTACAATCGCACAGATTACATAACTGATATTTCCCAACTGTGCATTGATGGGACCTAAATAATTGGAATACGTATGTGCCCGATCTGCACTGACAAACAGTTTTTCATTCAGCTCTTTAAAATCCTTCTTCGTCTCTTCTTCATGGCAAAATACTTTTACCACCTTCTGACCATCCATCATTTCTTCAATAAATCCATTGACCGCGCCAAGGTTTTTCTGCTGTTCCAAAAAATATTTTCCGCTCTGTCCTGCCGCTGATTTCGTACAATACAGCATAACACCAACCATAAGTAAGGTGACGATCGTCAATGGAATATTTAAGATTACCATACTTACAAAAACACTTACAATGGTAAATCCGCTGTTAATTACCTGAGGAATACTCTGACTGATCATTTGACGCAGTGTATCGATATCATTGGTATAAATTGACATAATATCTCCATGCGCATGAGTGTCAAAATATTTGATCGGAAGTTTTTCCATATGTGCAAATAATTCATTTCGCAGACTCCGGAGTGTTCCCTGCGTTACCTTGACCATGATCCGGTTATATAAGTAAACCGACACTACCCCGATCACATAAAATACTGCGACCCTGCCAATTGCATTTGCCAAAGGTGCGAAATTCGGTTCATCTGTAGAAAGCAGAAACGGTGTAATATATTCATCAATCAGATTTTTCATAAACATCGTTCCCTGCACATTTGCGATTACCCCTATAAAAATGAGAATAAACACAAGCAGACAATGGAACTTATACTCCCGAAATACATAATTCATCAATCGCATAAACAATTTTCCCGGATTTTCCACTGTAGACTTCTTTCCCGGTTTCCGCTGTTTCATTTCTGCCATTATGCCTCTCCTCCTTTCTCATCGAAGTCGCCGCCGCCCTTTGTCTGAGACTCATATACTTCACGATAAATCTCATTGGACGCAAGCAATTCCTCATGAGTTCCAAATCCATTGATTTCTCCCTCATCCATAACGATAATGCGGTCCGCATCCTGTATACTGGAAATCCGCTGTGCAATGATCAATTTTGTCGTATCCGGAATTTCCTCCCGAAATGCGCGGCGAATTCTGGCATCCGTTGCCGTATCTACCGCACTGGTACTGTCATCCAATATCAGTATCTTTGGTTTTTTCAACAATGCTCTTGCAATACAAAGCCTCTGTTTCTGCCCGCCGGACACATTACTTCCGCCTTGTTCAATATGCGTCCGGTACTTCATCGGAAAACGTTCGATAAATTCATCTGCACAGGCAAGACGACACGCCTCCACGCACTCTTCCTCTGTTGCCTGCAGATTTCCCCAGCGAAGATTATCCAGAATACTTCCTGTAAATAATACATTTTTCTGCAGCACCACCGATACTTGATTTCGCAGCACTTCCAGGTCATATTCTTTTACATTCTTACCGCCCACCAGCACTTCTCCTTTTGACACATCGTAGAGACGGCTGATCAGATTAACCAGACTGGTCTTGGCACTTCCGGTTCCGCCAAGGATTCCAATTGTCTCTCCTGACTGAATCTCCAGATTGATATTCTTCAGCACCGGTTCTTCACTGTCTTTTTTATAAGAAAATTCTACATTACGAAATACAATACTTCCGTCTGCCACGTTCTTCACCGGATGTTCCGGATTACAAATCTCACTCTGCTCGTTTAATACTTCATAAATACGTTCTACACTCGCCGTACTCATTGAAATCATAACAAATACCATAGACAGCATCATAAGACTCATCAAAATATTCATACAATATGCCAGCAGACTCATCAGCTCTCCGGTAGTCAAAGAATCGACTACTATCATTTTTGCGCCAAACCAGCTGATCAAAATGATACAAGTATACACCGTCAACATCATCAGCGGCGCATTAAAAATTACATTATTCTCTGCCTTTACAAATATTTTGTAAATATTTTCGCTGGCTTTGTGGAACTTACTTGTCTCCTGCTCTTCCCGCACATACGCTTTTACGACGCGGATTGCAGATACATTTTCCTGTACAGATGCATTTAGCGCGTCATACTTTGGAAATGCCTGTTCAAAATACGCCGTTGCATGACGGATGATCAAAAAGAGAATCGCACCTAAAACCAGCACTGCGATCAAGTAGATCATGGACAATTCCGCATTGATAGAAAATGCCATAACCATTGCACAGATCATGCTTGCCGGCGCTCTCATGAACATCCGCAATGTCATCTGGTAAGCCATCTGCACATTTGTCACATCTGTGGTCAGTCGGGTCACAAGACCTGCCGTACTGAATTTATCTATATTTGCAAAAGAATAGGTCTGAATCTGATTGAACATTGCCGCTCTTAAATTCTTTGCAAATCCGGCAGATGCCTTAGCTCCATACCGTCCTCCCGCCATTCCTGCTGCCAGACCGAGCGCTGCTGCCACCAGCATCAGACCGCCCACCTTATAGATATGATTCATATTTCCGGCATTGACACCATCGTCAATGATCGACGCCATCAAAAACGGAATCATAGTCTCCATCAGCACCTCCAAGATCATAAAAATCGGAGTCGCAATGGATGCCCGCTTATATTCTTTTACTTCTTCTAATAATCTTCTGATGATATTCATCCTTTCACCTCTCTGTCTCGCCTTCTGTTGTCTTATCTTTTTCCAGATTTTCCCGGATCTGTTCCGCTACCCGCATAAAAATCTGCAGTTCCCGGGCATCTACACCTTCTGTCATCTTTTGATTCTGACACGTAATCAGTTCTTCTATTTTTCGATGGCTTTCCATCCCTTTTTTTGTCAAAATCACCTTTTTCAGTCGTGCATCATGAGCCACACATTCTCTGCTGACAAATCCTTTTTTCTCCAAAATCTGCAGGATCCCCGTTACGGTTGAACGCCCAATCGAAAAATTTTTCTCAATATCTTTTTGAAAAACATCCTGATCCTGATTCTCATAAAGATATCGAATGATCCAGCCATGCATCAGTGTAATCTCATCGATTCCTTCCTGCTTGACACGTGCCTCCAGATTTCGCCTTAATACATGACCCAGACGGCGTATTGTAAACCCCACACGCTTTTCTCTCTCTTCTGTCACATCTCCACCTCCATGAATTCTTTTTATTCCGGTTAAATAGTTCCGCCCCGAATTGTTCGCCACCGAACTATCTGACCAGTATTATATACTATACAACCCAAAAATAATTGTCAAGAAAAAATACGCTTATTTATGCACATTTTATAAAATTTATAGTATAATCTTCTACAGGTCTCGAAAGGCCTTTTCTTTACTAATGATTTACGAAAGGACGTTTGATTTATGAGTTTATTCAACTTAGACAGCCCACTTATGCAGGGCTTAGGAAAAATTGCTGATTTATTTATTTTAAACATTTTATTTATCGTCAGCTGTATCCCAATCATCACGATTGGCCCGGCGCTAACAGCACTCTATACGATCACATTAAAGGCTGCGCGAAATGAAGAGAGTTACATTTTCCGCGGCTATCTCAAGGCGTTCAAAGATAATTTCAAAATCGGAACGCTTTCCTGGCTGATTGTTTTAATTGCAGGTTTTGTCTTATGGGCAGATTTCCGAATCCTGGGATCCATGCCGGACTCTATAAAGACAGTGATGTCTGTTTTTCTGCTGCTTGCATTTTTCCTGTATTTGATCACTGCAACATATCTGTTCCCTTATATTGCAAGATTTGAAAACACACTGTTTAAGACAATTAAAAATGCTTTTTTTATGGCAATTGCATATCTTCCTTATACTTTACTTTTTGTTGCATTTGCTGTACTGACTATCTTGGCTACAATTTATATCCCGTTCCAGATAATCGGTCTTGTATGGATGTTGTTCGGTTTTTCCGGCTTAGCTTATCTGAATTCGATCTTCTTCCGGAAAATATTTGCGAAATTTGAATAAACCTGTTGTTTCATAAATAAATTTTATTTTTTTATGGGATGTGCTATAATATGCCCATGCTACGGTTTCTGCAAATCTGCAGAGATTGCTGCATACAACACTGTACAAGGTATATAGAAAGGACATACGATTATGAATACACCAAATCTGACCTTATTAACTGACCTGTACGAACTTACCATGATGCAGGGATATTTTGAAACACAGGAAAATGAAACTGTGATCTTCGATGTATTCTTTCGCGCCAATCCGAATAAGAGTGGATATTCCATCATGGCTGGTCTGGACCAAGTCATACAATACATTAAAAACTTGAACTTTTCCTACGAAGATGTAGATTATCTGCGTGGTCTTGGTATTTTCAGCGAAGACTTTCTACATTATTTAAGTGGTTTTCATTTCAGCGGCGATATTTACGCCATTGAAGAGGGAAGTGTTATTTTTCCAAAGGAACCTCTGATCAAGGTTGTTGCTCCGATCATGGAGGCGCAGCTTGTAGAAACTGCTATATTAAATATTATCAATCACCAATGCCTGATTGCCACCAAGGCATCCCGCGTAGTTTATGCAGCTCAGGGGGACGGCATTATGGAGTTTGGTCTTCGAAGGGCACAAGGACCGGATGCCGGACTCTACGGCGCTCGTGCCGCTGTGATCGGCGGATGTGTCGGCACTTCCAATGTTCTTGCAGGACAGTTGTTTGACGTTCCGGTTATGGGAACGCATGCCCACAGCTGGATCATGAGCTTTAAAGATGAGTATACGGCATTCAAAGAATATGCAAAGCTCTATCCGGATGCCTGCACACTGCTGGTTGACACTTATGACACATTAAAATCCGGCGTACCGAATGCTATTCGCGTCTTTCAGGAAATGCGTGATGCAGGAATCCATCCGAAATCATATGGAATCCGTCTGGATAGCGGAGACTTGGCATACCTATCTAAAAAAGCAAGAAAAATGCTGAATGAGGCCGGCTTTGAAGATGCTGTAATTGCCGCGTCCAACGATCTGGATGAATTTTTGATCCATGACTTGAAAATTCAAGGGGCTAAGATCAATTCCTGGGGAGTCGGCACGAACCTGATCACCTCCAAAGACTGTCCGTCTTTTGGCGGTGTATATAAACTGGCCGCAATCCAGAATGAACATGGCGATTTTGTTCCAAAGATTAAATTATCTGAAAACACAGAAAAAATCACCAATCCAGGAAACAAAACGATTTATCGTGTATATGATAAAGAAACAGGAAAATTGCGTGCAGACCTGATTTGTTTCGCAGACGAAACTTTTGACGAATCTGAAGACTTATTACTCTTTGATCCGGAAGCTACCTGGAAGAAAACGCGTCTTCCAGGCGGAAGTTACCGCATGAAAGAATTGTTAAAACCGATTTTCGTGCATGGCGAATGTATTTACCATTCTCCTTCTGTCAGTGAGATTTCCGCTTTCTGCAAAGAAGAAAAAGAAACTCTGTGGGATGAAACTATGCGTCTGTTCAATCCACACAAGGTATATGTTGATTTATCTCAAAAGTTATATGATACCAAAGCCGCTCTGTTAAATGAAATGAGCAAATAAAAAAAGAAACAGGAGTATTCGATTATGAAAATTATTGTATTAGCCGGAGGATTAAGTACCGAACGTGATGTATCTCTTTCTTCCAGCGCCGGCATCTGCCGTACTTTACTGGAAAAGGGACACGATGCTTTTCTCTTAGACGTTTTTATGGGATTTCCCTATGATTCTGATAAACTGGAAGAAGTCTTTACTTTACCGGATCATGGTCTGGATATTGTCAAGAATATCAGTACCGAAGAACCGGATCTGGATGCCATCCGCGCATCCCGCCCGGATCAGTCCGACTGTTTTCTGGGACCAAATGTTATCGAGCTCTGCCGCATGGCAGACATTACCTTCCTCGGTCTTCATGGTGGAGAAGGGGAGAACGGTAAACTGCAGGCAACCTTCGATCTGCTTGGCATCCGCTATACAGGCCCTGATTCTCTCGGCTGTGCAGTTGCAATGGATAAGGGACTTACAAAACATATTTTCCTGCTGGCCGGTGTAGATACTCCAAATGGCGTCTGCATTCACAAAAATAAAAATAAAAAAGCGCTGGAAGATCTAGGACTGCAGCTCCCGGTTGTCGTAAAACCTTGTTCCGGCGGTTCCAGTATCGGTGTTTACATTGCACATACACAGGAAGAATATGAAAACGCTCTGAAAAATTCTTTCCGTTATGAAGATGAAGTTGTCATTGAAGAATATATCAAAGGTCGTGAATTTGCCTGCGGTATCATTGACGGAAAAGCGCTCCCACCTATTGAAATTATTCCGAAAACCGGATTTTTTGACTATGCAAATAAATATCAGGATGGAGCTACAGAAGAAGTCTGCCCTGCAGATATTCCACAGGATGTTACAGAAAGAATGCAGGCTTTGACTGTACGTGCCTTCCATGCACTGAAACTCAATGTCTACAGCCGCGCAGATTTTCTTTTAGATGATAAAGGGAACTTATATTGTCTGGAAGTCAACACTCTTCCGGGAATGACTGCTGCAAGTCTTCTTCCAAAAGAGGCCAATGCAGCCGGAATTGAATACGGAGATTTGTGCGAACTGATCATTCAGAAATCTCTGGAGGCTCGATATCAATGAAACATATGACTTTAAGAGAAATTACGGCTGCCTGTGGCGGAACTTACTTTGGCGATTCACAATCTGCTGAAAAAGAAGTTTCCAGCGTTGTCATTGACAGCCGCAAAGTAACAAAAGACAGTCTCTTTGTTGCCATTCGCGGCGCAAGAGTAGACGGCCATACCTTTATCCCTCAAACCATTGAGGCGGGCGCCCTTTGTGCTCTCTCAGAAGAACCGCTCGGAGAAGTTACTTTTCCGTATATTCTGGTAGATTCCTGCACACAGGCGCTCAAAGATCTGGCAGAACATTACCGGAAAAGTCTCGACATCAAGGTTGTCGGCATTTCCGGAAGTGTAGGAAAAACAAGTACAAAAGAAATGATTGCCTCTGTCCTTTCCCAGAAATACAACGTATTAAAAACAGAAGGCAATTTTAATAACGAAATCGGTGTTCCGCTCACCATTTTCAATCTCCGGGAAGAGCATGAAATTGCTGTTCTGGAAATGGGCATCAACCATTTTGGAGAAATGACCCGATTGGCAAAAATGGCGCGGCCGGATATCTGTGTCATCACCAATATTGGTGTGGCTCATATGGAACTCTTAGGTTCCCGGGACGGCATCTTAAAGGCAAAAACAGAAATGTTCCAATATATGAATCCGAACGGCACCATCATTTTCAATGGAGATGATGATAAGTTAATTACCTATCATCCGGAGAACGGCATCACACCTGTCTATTTCGGACTGGGAGATCACTCCAGCTATCGTGCAGAACAAATTGAAAATCAGGGACTTCGCGGAACAAATGCAACTTTTATCACGCCAAAGTCCAGATTTTGTGCCCATATTTCCATCCCCGGAGAGCACATGGTCCACAATGCCCTTGCCGGAATCGCAGTCGGCTATGCACTCGGCATGAGCGATCCAGAGATCAAAGCCGGCATCGAAGCTCTCAAGCCACTTGCCGGCCGCAATCACCTGATCGAGACAGATACATATACTATTATCGATGATTGCTATAACGCCAACCCGATTTCCATGAAGGCATCTATCGATGTACTTTCTAAGGCAGACACCCGAACAGTTGCAATTCTCGGAGATATGGGTGAATTGGGTGAAAAAGAAAAGGAAATGCACTATGACGTCGGTCAGCATACTGCTATGTCCGGCATCCATGTACTGATCTGTATCGGTTCTCTGTCCGCAGAACTGGCCCGCGGCGCAAAAGAAACCGCACAAAACATTCGGATTTACCACTATCCGGATAAAGATCATTTCTTCGCAGAAATGGATTCTATCTTAGAAAAAAAGGATACCATTCTTGTAAAAGCATCACATGCGATGGCATTTGAAAAGATTGTAGAAAAATTGGAGCGAGTATAATCTCGCTCCTCTACTTTTTTCTCTTTTCCCTTAACTCCCGGAAAAACTGTTTCATCATCTGACTGCATTCTTCTCCCAAAATTCCTGTTGTCAATTCTACCTGATGATTAAATTCCTTCATATCCAACAAATTCAGAATCGACCCTGCGCAGCCTGCTTTTGGATTCATACATCCTACTACCACACGCTTTATCCGCGCCTGCACAATGGCTCCGGAACACATTTGACAAGGTTCCAGCGTCACATAAAGTGTACAATCCTCCAGTCTCCAATCATCCATCTTTTTGCTGGCCTTTCTTATTGCCTGCAGTTCCGCATGTGCCAGCGTATTTTTATCAATCGTACGTCGATTATACCCACGCCCGATGATTTTTCCCTCATAAACAATCACACAGCCAATGGGAACCTCTTCCAACGCATACGCCTTCTTCGCCTGCCGGATTGCCTCCCTCATATATTTTTCATCAATCTTCTTTTGTTCTAAATCTTCCTGAATATTTTGACTTTCCATTTCGCCGCACTCCTACATTTATTTTATTTTCAAGGCATAGAACCTCTTTTCATGAATACACTTATAAAAAGACAAGACCAGAGGTACTAACGACTTATGAATACCGGAATTTTCTATTTATACGAATTTAAAGATACGCACAAACTTCGCAATACAGGTTTCCTAAAACTTACCAAACAAGAACACACCTGTTTTCTGCAATTTCACGCCCGCAGCATCCCTGTCACCCCACAGGATTCCAGCATACTTTCCGCCTTCTATCTGGACACAGAAACCATAACCGCAAAACAGCTTTGCAAAATTCCCTGTCTGGATCACACCATCTCCGACAAAACCATTGTGTCAGAATTAGATTTTCCTTCCAAACATACATTAAATGAAATAGATGGTTTCTTTTTGGAACTCCCTAACGGAAGTTTCCTTACAGCTATGTCTCCAAACATCCACTTTGACTCCCGAAAGATCCTCTACACAACAGATGAAACCGAGCCAACTACTGCAGAACAGCCGATGGCAACCGAAGAGCCATCTATAGCAGAGCAACCGATGGCAACCGAAACTCCCACCATAGCGGAGCAGCCAACAGAAACCGAAACTCCCACCATAGCGGAGCAGCCAACAGAAACCGAAGAGCCATCTATAACAGAGCAGCCGGAAGCAACCAAGGATTTGACTGCAGCCGAGGGCAATCCGAAAAACACTGCAGTTCCAAAAACAGTCCGGAAAATTCAACGGCGAGAACTGTCCTGTCTTCCCCGCCACTACTGGAATCTTGCCAATAACAGCTTCCTTCTTCATGGTTATTATAATTATAACCATCTCCTTCTGGTTGAAGAAGATGGTCATTATTGGCTTGGTGTACCAGGAGTTTACGACCCCAGAGAATCACATGCCGCTGAATTATTCGGCTTTTCTAAATTCACTGATGCTTACAATCAACAGTTGGATCTTTCAGACGATGAATGCAGCGTACAAGGAACCTTTGGCTACTGGTGTCGTTTCTTACGCTAACCTCCGTTCCCCTTATCTCATATCACTGTCCAATGATCTCAAAAACTGCTAAAGTCACTCCATCATTTACAAAATTGCTTTCATTTCCTGATAAAGACGTTTTGCATAACTATCTGTCATGCCGCAAATAAAATCGGTCACCAACAGCAGGCGGAGATAAAGTTTCTCTGCCTCGCTTTTCCCTTCTGCCTGTCTGCGGTACGCATTGCGATAATTATCGGAAATAAAGGAAATCATCCGCTTATCAATCGTCCCCATCGGTACGTCTGTGTCATAATACAGCACGGCATGCACAAACTGCTCTAATAAGAAATCCAGCATCACTGATTCTATGATCTCCATCTTATAAATATCCTGCGAACAGAAGACCTCCTCATATGCCATTGTTCCCAGCAGATCCATCAATTTCTCCCCATACGTTCCATAAAACAAATCATGCGGATATCTGCCTGCCATAATCGCCTCATAATTCGTTGTAAACCCATAGGTTGCACAATTAATCAAAAATCCTTGTATCTGCACAATCCAGTTCTTCACCGCATAGCTTTCCGGATGACGAACACCCTTTTCGCGCCCTCTTGCATATAATGTCTGTAGTTTCTCCAACGGATTATACCCCTCATCACCATAGCAAAGGATCAATTCATACAGCGCATCCTCCAGCATCTGATAAGAAATATATCCCTTCACAAACGCATCTTCTATATCCGCAGTCTTATATGCCAGATCATCCGCAGCCTCCAGAATATACGTCAGCGGATGTCTGTTGGAACCTGCTCCTGTCTCCCTCACAATTTCCTCAAATATCTTTTCATCGGCATAATAATAACCCATCTTTTTATCTTTGATATTTCCGGTCGTCTCATCAATCTTAACCGAAGATATTGGATATTTGATGATTGTATTGAGCAAGGCATAGGTAAGATTCATTCCATGTTCATCTACAAGATAATGCAGTTTCGTCACCAATCTGAGGGCTTGCGCATTTCCTTCAAAATGATAAAAATCCTCCCGCATCTGCTCAGTTAAAATCTCTGATACAGGAATTCCCTTAAATTTCAGTTTTGATAAATTACGCGCAAACCACTCGCGGATCTCTACTTCTCCAAAATGTCCAAATGGGGGATTGCCAATATCGTGAATCAATCCGGCGCACTGCAAAATATGACTGATATCCTCTTTCATCTGAGCTGTAAATCCTGTATCCTTATGATACTTTAAAATATTTTCTCCGATATTCTGTCCCAAAGACTTGCCCAAAGAGGATACTTCCAACGAATGGGTCAGTCTTGTTCTGATAAAATCACTTTTATCCAACGGAAACACCTGCGTCTTATCTTGCAAACGGCGAAACGATGCACTCCCGATGATCCGATGATAATCTTTCTCAAATTCACTTCTCAAATCTGTTGACTTACGGGCGCCGGAAAAATTTCCCCGCGCCCGCTTTGTTGACAGTAACCTGCTCCATTCCATTTATATTCTCCTAATCCAGATAAATCGGTGGTTCATAGTCTTTTCCAAGTAAGGCTTTCTTTCTCTCCTGATATCCAAGAAATGCCCATTCTGTCATATCTGTCCACTGATGTTGTTTCCGGTCATAGACTTGCACATATCCGATTCTGGAAGGATGCATACGCACACTGTTTGTCTGGTACTCTCTGCCTGTATAAGGATTCATTTCACCAACCGACAGGTCTTCCTCTGCATCTACATGCTTAATCACCGGTTCAAAATCCTCGGAATCTGGTGTGATCACTCCTCTTGCCGGTTTCTTTTCTACAGGTTTTTGTTCCTCTGTTTTTCCTTCTGTCTTCTTCTCATCATTATTCCGACGCATACGACGCAGGAAAATTCCGCCAGTGTGGAATCTGTCCTTTTTCTCTTCTACCGGCTTTTCTTCTGCAGCTGTCTTCTCTCTCTCCGGTTCTGCTGTCTCCTCAACTGCCGCCTCTTTTACGGATTCTGCCTCCGCTTGTACTTCCGGCTCTTCCGGCACTTCCACTATTGGCACCGCTGTTGATACCTCTGCAGCCGCCGCTTCCGGCTCTGCTGTTTCCCCAGCTGCAGCCTCCGGATACACAGCTTCTGCGACATCTTCTTCAACATATCCTTCTTCTGCCGGTGACTCTTCCTGCGTCATTTCTGCTGACTCCTCTTCCAGTTCCTTCAGCTCTTCATGAATCTCATAAAGTTCACCGATCGTCATATCCCGCTCGTCTCCCGCAGTCTGTTCCTGTACTTCAATCGGCATTGTCTCAACAGTCTCAGGTTCCGGTTCTTCGTCAAATACCAATGTCTGCTGATATACGTCTTCTTCCTCTTCCTTTTTCCGTTTGCTACGCTTATGATGTGTGCTCGCATTCGCATACTGCATAATCTTTTCATCTTCAGCAGGATCTGTAGGGAAAATACTCAGACGAAACGGACAATCTAAAATAGCCGCAATCATGCGCATATCCTTCTCTTGAAAATTATCTCTTCCAAGACGCTGGGTCAGATTCTGCCGGGACATCGCCTTCCCCGTTCTCTCCTGTATCAGCTCTGCCAGCTCTTTGATCGTCATGTTCTTGCGGCTCAATATAATCTTAACTTGCTCCCCAAATGATAAACCTTCCATTATAAAAAAACCTCCTTATCGTTTGTATCTATACTCGGGCAGTCTATAGAAACTTTTTCATTGCTTCATAAATCTATCCTTTTCCCTTTTTCATTCTATCAAATCAATTTTCAAATGTAAAGAGGCCAGACGAATTTCTCCGTCTGACCTCATATTTTTCTAAAGTGTCACAAAATAATTGCGCATCTATTTTCCCAGATATTCTTCTAAAGTAACTCCCTGTTCCATAATCTCCCGGGCAGCTTCTTTTCCCACATACCGATAATGCCATGGTTCAAATACAATCCCTGTAACCGCTGATTTATCTACCGGGTATCTTAAAATAAATCCATATTCCCAACAATGCTCGGCAAACCATTTGGCTTCCGCTGTCTCTGCCTGCCGTTCATCCAGCTCTGCAAATTCCGCAGAAGTAATGTCCAGCGCCAATCCTGTGGCATGCTCACTTGTTCCGGGAACAGCAACCGACTTCGCCGTTTCATCGTATGCGTCCAGAGGCGTATAGCCCTGCGCGATCCACGTTACCATAGTTTCATTAAAAACCTGACGCTGATATTCATAATCCCGGTATGCAGAACATATATAAGGATTTAACCCGTCCGCCCGGATATCTGCCAGCATCTCTTTCAAATCATCCACAATTCGCTGATCTACATACATCCCTTGTTCAATCTCTACGAGTTTCGGTGCATACTCTTTTGACAATGGATACTCTCTATTTACTAATGTCAGTTTCCAATCTTCCTGCTCCGACGCCAACGATTCTGCATTTAATTTTGCTGCCTCCACCGTATCGATCACCTGTACCTGCGGTTCTTCGTTTTCTGTCTGTTCCGGCACTTGCTGCTGTACCGTATTTTGCGTTTTGTCCGGTGTTTCATCCGCTTTCTCTTTTTCGCCCGCTCCGCCGAATACAGAAAAACAAATCCCACCGCACACAAACCCAATCACCAGACCACAGATCAGAATTCGCTTCATACGCAGTTCCGTTTTTTTATTTTTATCTATACTCATATTATAACCCCAATTGAATTACTCGAATGTCCGACTCGATCTCTGCATCTGTCGAACAAACTGCTACCTTATATGCTCCTTCCCCCAACTCGGTTTCCATATAATAAAATGGAACCGAAAACTCTTCCGGCTTACGGAGAAATACCGACGGATTTCCCAGCCGGATTTCAAAAGAATTCATCTCCATCGCCATTCCCTTTCGTGTTGCCTTCATAAAACTCTCTTTCAACACCCAATACCGATAAAATAACTCTTTTTGCTGTTCTTCTTCTCTTTCTTCTACTATATACTGATATTCCGATTCACAGAAAAAGTGCTTCGCAATATTTAAATTAACTGCTCGCACCTTTTCCACGTCGCATCCAAGTAAAATCTGCTCCCCGGGTTTTTCTCCGTCAACACTGACGGAACACAGCACATAACTGCCAGAATGGGAAAAATTAAATACCGCAGTTTCATCCAACTGATATACTTGCCTCATCTGTGCATAAACGGACCATACCCCAATGCTCTGGGCTTTCTTTTTCATCTGTTTTAACCGATCTGCCTTTTCCTGTCTCATCTTCGGTGCTTGCAGATAATACTTTTCATAACACGCCTCCTGCATAAGAGGTTCTATATTGGCTGCCCACGTTTGTATCATTCTTCCTGTCCCACTCTTTATTTCATATAACGCAATTCAAACGTATCAATCGTGATCGGTTTATTAAATAATGTTCCCTGCACATACTCACAGCCCAGTTCTTTCAGCATATTCAACTGATCCTGTGTCTCAACACCTGCCGCAGTTACTCTCGCTCCCAGTCTCCGGCATACATCAATCACCGCCTTAGCAACAATCTGGCTGCGACTGTTACCTACAATATCAGAAACAAGACTCTTGTCCATCTTCAATCCATCAAATTCCATAATAGAAAGAATTGAAAAACTGGAGTCTTTCTCCCCAAAATGATCCAACGTTACGCGAATATTAGCCTTACGCATCTTGTTGCTCGTCTCTGCCAGCATCTCCTGATTCATGCCATGAGCAGACTCTGACACTTCCACTTCAAGATATTCGCATGGCACCTGATACTTCTCCACTAACTCAAGCATCTGATCTGCCATGCTTTCATGCCGCAGCGTTGCCCCTGCGAAATTAACAGAAATCGGCAGCATCGGCAAACCTTCTTCTTCCCAGCGGGCAAGTGTCTTACACACCTCTTCAAATACATAAATATCCAGATAATGAGATAGCTTGGTCTCTTCCAATAGCGTAATGTACCTTCCCGGATTCATTATACCAAGGTCTTTATGATGGTAGCGTACAACAGCCTCCGCACCGACAGCTTCTTCCGTCTCCGCATCCATAATCGGGAGCAGGCACACAATAAAATTGCCATTTTCCAAATCATTTAAAAGATCTTCCTTAATAATCGGCTCATGATGACCTTTTTTCAAATGTTTATAATACTTCTGTTTCTCATCCCGCATCATATTTTCAGCATCGGAAATCAGACTGCTTACATTGATATCTACCTTTTCCCATGCATATCCCATCGTTGTAAGGCCAAGACTGATATTCTCCAGTCTTTCATGGGCGCGGTTCACCTGTTTCATAAAAGTTTCATAAGAAATATCCTCGGCAATAGCCAAAAATTCATCTCCGGTCAGGCGATACACAGATCCCGGGCGAAAATACTCTTCCAGAAGCTCTCCAACCCGAATCACCACTTCATCCCCGTATTCTCTGCCGAATTCTTTATTAAAATTCTTCAGGCCATTGATATCCACTGACAACGCTCCCAAAGACTTTAACTCCTTTTGATCCGCCCCTGCCAGATATGCAACGAAACTATTTCGATTCAAAAGTCCCGTCAAATCATCATGATAACTCAGATATTCCTGCTGTTTCTGCATCTTTTGCATAACAATCGTCTGTGAAAGAATCGGCAGCATCGCCTCTAGAAACTCTAAGGTACATCCTCCACGATGTACTTTCACAGCAGCTAATACCGCAGTTACTCCATCTTCCAACGGACGCTGCACACTATAGCTTTCCTCCGTCGTATCCAGCACTTCCTGCTTTATCCATTTTGGCCACTGCTCAGTATCCAACAGCTTAATCCGGTCCCGCTGCCATGGCACATTCTCCGCACACCATTCATAAATTGTCAGTATTTCATATTCGTCCTTCTCAATATAATAAACATATTCTGAATCGTAATAATTTCTCACCTTGCTCAGAACATCATTCATAATCTCAAGTATTGAACGAAGTGACTGTTTTTCACTCATAATAACACTCCCACACCGGTCTTTTCCCGGTAAAAAATTTCCCTTCTTGGTAAATCAAAACTATTTTTATTGTAGTATAATCCTTCCGAAATTGCAATAAAGTTACTCTTCCTTGGCGGCGTAAATTTACTGTAGGAATTATAGTGGCAGAAACTGCCGGATGTGTTTC
>CAJKWK010000021.1 GCA_905203555.1 uncultured Lachnospiraceae bacterium | reverse complement strand
TTGGTGCTTTAGACAGACATATCCATTTTTCAATTACACTTTGCGGAAACTCAAGGTTCTACTATGCATTTGGAAATGAATCTGCTATAATCGTTACGAAAATTATAAATTCACATATTTTAGGAGGATTCCACACAATGAAATTTACTTTTGCTCACAACAATTTAAATGTATACGACTTGGAAAAATCGCTGGATTTTTATAAAAAAGCGCTTGGATTAACCATCACCAAAACAAAAGAGGCAGAAGACGGCAGTTTCAAACTTGTTTATCTGGGTGACAATGTAACACCTCATCTCTTAGAGCTCACCTGGCTTCGCGACATGGACCGCCCCTATGAACTTGGCGACAATGAAATCCATCTTGCATTTACCGTAGATGACTACGAAAGTGCACTTGCATTGCACAAAAAAATGAACTGTGTCTGCTTTGAAAACCCTGCCATGGGAATTTATTTTATCGAAGATCCAGACGGATACTGGCTGGAAATCGTACCTTCTAAATAATATTCACAATGTACTTTCGGAGGCTTAATTTATAATGAAAAAACTCAAATATTTTTCAGCACTGACATTTAGTACCATCGTTATGGCCATTGGCATTTACTTTTTTAAGTTTACCAACAACTTTACATTCGGCGGAATCACCGGTCTAGCAGTCCTCATCGCCAAAGCCGGTCTTATGTCTGCCAGTGATTTTACATTCATCACAAATATGCTTCTGCTTGTCATTGGGTTCATCATTCTCGGAACCAAATTCGCCGCCAAAACAGCTTACTGCAGTATCTTGCTTTCGGTAATGCTTTCTGCACTGGAGCGCATCTATCCTATGAACGGCCCTCTGACAGATCAACCTATGTTGGAACTATGCTTTGCCATCGCTCTTCCGGCACTCGGAAGCGCCATCCTATTTAATATCGGTGCATCCAGCGGTGGAACCGACATCATCGCTATGGTTTTAAAAAAATATTCCAGTTTTGACATCGGAAAAGCACTTCTTGTAACCGATATTATCATCACCATTGCCGGCTGCTTTGTATTCGACATCGAAACCGGATTATACTCTTTCCTCGGACTTGCAATCCGTTCCTTTATGATTGATACATTCATTGAAAGTTTTAACCTCTCAAAATATTTCAATGTCGTATGCGATCATCCAGAGCCCATTTGCGATTATATCACAAATGAACTTCACCGAAGCGCAACCGTCTGCAATGCACAAGGCGCATTTTCCGGTGACGATAAATACATCATTTTCACCGCTCTGAATCGCCCGCAGGCAATGAAACTCCGAAATTACATCAAAGCAAATGAGCCAACTGCATTTATCCTGATTTCCAATACAAGTGAAATCATCGGAAAAGGCTTTCACACAATTTAGCGTTCAAAAAAATACACCTCGAATGTTCATTCATTCTCCAATGATATGCTCCCTTTTAGGTCTATTAACTTAATGACATCGACTTGACAGGGAGCACACCTCAACATCCGGGGTGTATTTTTTTATTTATATGTTCTATTTATATTACGTTCCATACAGGATCAACCTTGAATCTGCAGCAATTTCTGTTTCAGATCATTCTCCAGTTTCAACATCTCTGCCTCTGCCGCACGACGTTTTTCTCTTCCTTCCTGTTGGATATGCATCACTTCATCCAAAGTAGAAATAAGAGACTCGTTTGTTGCTTTTAACGTCTCCATATCCACAATGCCACGCTCAGATTCTCTGGCAGTATCCAATGTTGCCATCTTCAGTTTCTCTGCATTCTTTTTCAACAATGTGTTCGTCATATCTGTTACTTCACGCTGCGCCTCCGCTGCCTGTGCAGAATGTTCAACACCAAGCGCCAATACCATCTGACTTTTCCACAGCGGAATCGTATTTACAACCGTTGACTGGATTTTTTCCACCATCATTGTATCGTTGCTCTGTACCAGCCGGATCTGCGGAGCTGTCTGCAATGATATCTGTCTCGTCAGCTCCAGATCATGAATTTTCTTTTCAAATCTGGTGCACATAGATTCCAGATCTCGTGCCGCCTGCGCATCTTCTGCCAGGCCGCTCTGCTGAGCTTTCTGCAGTAAGGATGCAAGAGTCGTACTGCGCACTTCTTCCAGTTTCTTTTTTCCTGCCATAATATACATGGTCAACTCTTTGAAATAAGTCAAATTCAGTTCATACATCTTGTCCAGAATTGCAACATCCTTTAACAGCTGAACCTGATGATTTTCAAGTACTTTACAGATTTGATTAATATTCGTCTCTGCTTTTGCATACTTCGTCTTCATTGCCGTAATCTTATTGGCACCTTTTTTAAAGAACCCAAGAAATCCCTTTTCTTCTTCCTCATC
Organism: uncultured Lachnospiraceae bacterium; assembly: GCA_905203555.1. GTDB lineage: Bacteria > Bacillota > Clostridia > Lachnospirales > Lachnospiraceae > Schaedlerella. Next base: position 37,799 of record CAJKWK010000021.1, on the reverse strand, counting down.
AAAATCTTTCAATTCGTGTACAACACCGGAAAGTAAATCTCCGATTTCGCCCATATCCTTTGTCTTTACATTTTCCAGCGCAGTTTCTGAAAAATCAGCCATCTTTTTCTGCGTTCCGGCGCCATACTGGAGAATCATCTGGGAATTTGTCAAATCAATCTGCTCTGCAAATTTTGCAACAATCTGTTTTTCCTCATCTGATAATACATTTTCCTCCGCCATCGGCTCTTCTTTCTTTACTTCTGTTACCATCTGTGGTGCTTCCTGAAATGGATCCAGAGTCAGTGTCGGTGTTTCTAAATTTGCAAATTCGTTGTTCATGGTTCTTTCCTCCCTTTATTTTTTCAAGCCATCTTCTGTCAAGCCTTCCTGTGCAAGCATTGTATGCAGCACAGAAATATCCGAAGACACATCCCATGCCGTATCCTGGAACAGACTGTCCAGCAATTTTTCAAATGCCACATTCAGTGTATCCAAAGTCTTTTCGATCTCTTGCTTCGAAGAAATAATATTTGCTCCCTGTACAGGCTGACCGTCCAAATCTTCATAAGCCTCCAGCAGTTTCACTGTAGTCGGAAGATAATATTCCATCATTCTGCGTAAATCCGAAACCGAATCCGGATTCTGCTCTACTCTGTCAAAAATCCGATCTACAAGCAGCTCAATTCTGGAAATCTTAGCCGAAATCTCTTCTCCCGGAATCGCATCATTGCACTCCCGGATCTTACGGATATATTCTTCTCCTGCCCGGATTGTCTCGCGCACTTCCAGCGGCAGATTCGGATTTCCCTGTGCTGCTGTCTCCTGCTCTTTTCTCAGCTTTTCTGCCTCTTTGGCTTTCTGCTTCTTTTCACGCTCTTCACTTTCCACCCGGCTCATCAGATCTGTATACTGATGATACGATTGATCACTGACCATCAGGCAGGTTTTCTTAGAATCCATATGACCTTCCTTAAACCACCCCTTCTGAATCATCTGCTCCAGATCACGCACTACATTCTTTTTCTGTTTTCCGGTCTGCGTCTGTAGTTCCTTAATATCACAATACTCTCTTCCACCCAGAATCCGAACATACATCCGGAATCTTCGAACACGACTCAATATTTTCGTGCCTAAAATCCCCAGACCGCCAAACACAACTACAAACGCAAGACTGACCCCCATCACTGTTGCTGCCTCCGGGTCTCCTGCAAATATACCCATAAACATACCCATCAACGCAGTCAATAAAAACGGAGCTGCAATCACATATCCCACGATCGACAACAGGATTCCAACTACGCGGTTCCCCACGGTAGATGCAAACAACGTCGGCTCAGCCTTTTTCCGAAAATAATTTACAGCTGCACCTTGATAATAGTATCCGGAGCTCTGCCCTGCCTGCTGATTCCACTGCGCCTGTTCGGAACCTGCCCGTTTCCGCGCCGCTTCTTCCTGCATTCTCCTCGCGGCATCTTCCTGCCTTCTCCTTGCTGCTTCTTCCTGCATCTTCATATTGGCGTTGACCGAATTCCCCACATTTCGTACAGTATGTGAAAAATAATCTACCGCACCGTTCAACGTATCTGTAATCGTTCGATTTAACATACTATAATCACGTGAGTCAATCGCATCCTGCACGTTTCTGCGAATTTCTTCACCAAATCTTTCCCAATCCTGATTTTCCATGCTACCATCTCACTTTCTTCTCTTGACCTCGAAAATCTTTTCATTTTATAATCAGTTTAGACAGAATTAAAGCAAAAGTCAAGAAAATAGCAACAGGGAGATTTATTTTATGAATTTAAATATTTTATATGAAGATAACGACATTCTTGTATGTGAAAAACCGGCCGGAATTGCAACTCAGAGCAGCCGGCTAGGAACCCCGGACATGGTCAGTCTCCTCAAAAACCATCTGCGCCGGCAATCCCCTCAACAACAGCCATACCTTGCCGTAATCCACCGTCTCGATCAGCCTGTCACAGGACTTCTCGTCTTCGCCAAAACCAAACGGGCAGCAGCTGATTTAAATAAGCAGCTGACAACCTCTGGATTTGGAAAACATTACCTTGCACTTTTAACCGGCATCCCATCTCCGGATGAGGCTGATCTGACGAATTATCTTATCAAAGACAATAAAACAAACACCTCCCGGATCAGCACGCAAAATACGCCCGGCTCCAAAGAGGCCAGGCTCCACTATAAATTAATTCAAAAAGGGAGTCATTCATCTCTTGCAGAAATCACACTGGACACAGGTCGTCACCATCAGATTCGGGTACAGATGGCCCATCTCGGCTGCCCGATCCAGGGAGATGTCAAATACGGAGCCTCCGCTCCCGGTCAACTGCAGCTCTACGCCTGCCGTTTAACCTTCCGGCATCCGGTTCACCATCAAACACTGGAATTCACCCTGGATGCCTCCCGACTGCCGGTTATACACGAATCCGACAACGTTGGAACCATACCCACTGCATAAACAAAGCTCAAAAAGGTCCCCAGAATGTTCTGAGGACCTGCGTGTTTCACTCTCTTATGCTTCTGCTTCCATATCCGTTTCTTCTAATACGGTATTGTATTTTTCCAAAATGGTGTCCTGAATCTTCTCTCTCGTACCAGAATTAATCGGATGTGCTATATCGCGGTATTCTCCATCCAATGCTTTCTTACTCGGCATCGCGATAAACAATCCCTTTTCTCCTTCAATCACTTTGATATCATGTACAACAAACTCATCGTCTATTGTAATTGACACCACCGCTTTTAATTTTCCCTCTTTTGCAACTTTACGTACACGCACATCTGTAATTCTCATTTGTTCAGTCTCCTTTCGTCGAAATCCGCTCTTCGAGGCAAATTCTACAATGCATACCGGTCATTCTTTTCAATCACAACCTTGATTCCTTCTTCCCCGGCATATCTTGTATTTGCCCGGATTGTACCGCGGCTTTCCACGATACAGTTTTCAATATATGTATTATCACCCAGATATACATCATTCAGTATGATGGAATTCTTGATCACACAGTTATTCCCCACAAATACCTTTTTGTGGATCACCGAATTTTCCACCGTTCCGTTAATAATACTTCCGCTTCCGATCAGACTATTCTTCACAATTGCACCCGGATTGTATTTAGCCGGAGGCTGATCGCTCACCTTTGAATATACCTGTGGAAGATCCTTAAAGAAATACTTTCTTACTTCCGGTTTCAAGAAATCCATATTTGTCTTATAATAGGAATCCACTGTCGCAATATTACTCCAATATCCTTTGATTTTATACCCATATATCTTTTTCAGATTTTTATAACGGATCAAAATATCACTTACCAGATCGTAACGCCCCTCATCCTGGCTATGTTCGATCAAATCGATCAGCAGTCTTCTCCGCATCACATAAATTCCTGTTGAAATCGTCTGTGAATGTGCTACCATCGGCTTTTCTTCAAACTCCTCAATCCGGGAGGCCTCATTCATACGGACGGTACCAAACCGAGTCGCATCTTCATTCTCCGGAAGCTCTTTTACAACTACAGTAATATCTGCCCGCTTTGCGATATGATACTCCAGAACCTTATTGTAATCGAGCTTGTACACTGCATCTCCGGACGTAATGACCACGTATGGCTCATGACATTTCTTCAGGAAATCCAGATTCTGATAAATCGCATCCGCTGTTCCTCGATACCAATACCCATTATTCGTAGTAATAATCGGAGTGAAAACATACAGTCCACCCTGTTTTCTTCCGAAATCCCACCACTTTGAAGAATTCAAATGTTCATTCAATGAACGCGCATTGTACTGCGTCAACACTGCAACTTTTTGAATATGAGAATTGGTCATATTGCTCAGTGCAAAATCAATCGCTCTGTAACTGGATGCAATCGGCATTGCTGCCACCGCACGCTTTGTCGTCAATTCCTGCATCCTTCTATTATTGCCGCCTGCCAGAATAATACCAACTGCTCTCATCTCCAATCACCTGCCTTTATCAAAGTCTCTCCGCTTGCCAGCATTCCCTCTCTGTAGTCTTCAGGCACTGTTTCTCCGCTGATTGCAGTATTCTTTCCGATCTGAACACCAGACGGGATCTTAGAATTCTCCCCAATTGTTGCCAGGCCTCCGCTGTAAATATTTGGTTTTAATTGATTTGGAACTTCCGCCCCAATTCCGATCACTACATTATCACCGATCACTGTATTCTCTGCGATGATTGCCTTATCAATCACACAATTCTCACCGATCTCCACATCTCGCATAATAATAGAATCCCGCACTACACTGCCCTTCCCTACTGTAATTCCAGCCCCCAGAACGGAATTATGTACTTCTCCATAAATCTCCGTTCCATTGCTGATGATGCAGCGGTCTACCACACCTTGCTCCGCAATATACTGCGGTGGAAGATTGGCACTGTTTGTATAAATCTTCCAGAACTCTTCATATAAATTAAATTCCGGAATGATATCAATCAGTTCCATGTTGGCTTCCCAGTAAGAACTCAACGTTCCAACATCTTTCCAATAACCATTGTACTCATAGGCAAACAACCGCTGTCCCTTTGCATGGCAATAAGGAATAATATGCTTTCCAAAATCACAGTTCGGCTGTTCCGACAGACGGATCAACGCCTCCTTCAACACCGGCCAGCTGAAAATATAAATTCCCATCGATGCCAGATTACTGCTTGGATTTGCCGGTTTCTCCTCAAACTCCTGAATCCTGCCTTCTGAATCCGTCACTACGATTCCAAAACGACTTGCCTCTTCTATCGGAACCGGCATGGCAGCAATTGTCACATCTGCTTTATTGGCTTTATGAAAATCAAGCATCACTTCATAATCCATCTTGTAAATGTGATCCCCCGAAAGAATCAATACATAATCCGGATTAAAACTCTGCATATAATCCAGATTCTGATAAATCGCATTGGCTGTTCCGGTGTACCATTCACTATTCGAACTTTTCTCGTATGGCGGAAGAATTGATACGCCGCCTACATTCCGATCCAAATCCCAGGGAATTCCGATTCCGATATGTGTATTCAATCGCAAAGGCTGATACTGTGTCAAAACCCCAACCGTATCTACACCTGAATTAATGCAGTTACTAAGTGGAAAATCAATAATCCGATACTTGCCGCCAAAAGCCACCGCAGGCTTTGCGACCTTTGCGGTCAGCACCCCCAGCCGACTGCCTTGTCCACCTGCAAGCAGCATGGCAATCATTTCTTTCTTAACCATGTTGTCACCCCATTTCTAGTTCATTTAGCTTATTATATCATACTTTTCCAATATGTGAACAATATTTCACAATTTTTTACTTGAATTTACGTTCTTTTTGTTTAGATTGAACAAAAAAGAACCTCTTTCAATTTTTCTCATATATAGTATAATATATTTAGTGGATACTAATTATGACTAAACTTGCAAATTTTTATAAAGAAGGGATACTCTCATGTATAAAATTGATTTTCAAAAACCTATTCACATTCATTTTATAGGCATCGGCGGCATTAGTATGAGTGGGCTTGCAGAGATTTTACTGGAAGAAGGATTTACCGTATCCGGTTCTGATTCCAAGGAATCGCCACTCACAAAAAAACTGGAGCAGCTCGGTGCTACTATCTTTTATGGGCAAAAAGCATCCAACATCATCGACGGGATCGACTGCGTAGTCTATACTGCAGCGATTCATCGTGAAAATGCGGAATTGATCGAGGCAGTAGCGAAAAAGATTCCAATGCTGACACGCGCGGAACTGTTGGGACAACTTATGAAAAATTATAAAACTCCGATCGCAGTATCCGGAACCCATGGTAAAACTACTACCACTTCCATGCTCTCCCACATACTGCTTGCCGGAGAAAAAGATCCGACAATTTCCGTAGGAGGAATCTTACAGGCGATCGGCGGCAACATCCGGGTCGGACATTCCGAAACATTTATTACAGAAGCCTGTGAATACACAAACAGTTTCTTAAATTTCTTTCCAAAAATCGGAATCATTTTAAATATAGAAGAAGATCATTTGGATTTCTTCAAAGATCTGGAAGATATCCGTCATTCATTCCATCAGTTTGCAGCACTGATTCCGACTGACGGAACTTTGATCATCAACAGTGATATCAAGAATTACGAGGAAATCTGCGAAGGACTCGACTGCCGAATTGTCACCTGCGGTTCTTCCCTTTCCTCTGACTACAGCTCTGAAAATGTCCGTTTTGACGAAAAGGGGCTTGCTTCTTTTGACTTGATCAAACGTGGAGAAACTGTCTGCCGGATTCAGTTGTCTGTTCCCGGATACCACAACGTTTCCAATGCTTTGACTTGTATCGCAGCAGCCGAACTATTGGAGATTCCAATGGAGACGATCAAACAGGGACTGCTTGCATTCACAGGAACCGACCGCCGTTTTGAATACAAAGGCATGATGAACGGAGTGACTATTATCGATGATTATGCACATCATCCAACCGAGATTCTTGCTACTTTGAAGGCTGCAAAGAACTATCCGCACAAGGAATTATGGTGCGTATTCCAGCCACATACTTATACACGTACAAAAGCATTTTTCCATGAATTTGCAGAAGTGCTTTCACACACCGATCATCTGGTTCTCGCAGATATTTTCGCAGCGCGTGAAACAGATACACTCGGAGTCTCTTCCAAAGATCTGGCGGCAGAAGTTGCCCGGCTCGGAACAGACGCACACTACTTTGGCAGCTTTGAAGAAATTGAAATGTTTTTAAAAGAGCATTGCGCTTCAGGAGATTTGTTGATAACTATGGGAGCCGGAGATGTTGTAAACATTGGGGAAGACCTGCTTAAATAAAAGTTATCCACATTTTCCACATAAAGTTATCTACAAAAAACCTGTTCTTTCCACAAAAAAATGCTTTGTCTTCCCGCTTTTAAATGCTATAATACCTTTACGCATTGAGAAAGGATAACATACTCGAGGTGGGATAAGATATGAAGACATTAAAGTTAAAAAATAAATATCAGACAAATGCAACTCTGGTTTCCAATGATTTCATTGATCATTATATGAGCAAGGCAAATGGAGAATTCGTGAAGGTATACCTTTTTTTATTAAGGCATCTGGACGATCCTTACTCAAATCTTACGATTTCCTCTATCGCAGATTCTCTCGACAATACTGAGCGGGATATTCTGCGTGCATTTCGATATTGGGAAACAGAAGGGCTTTTAAGTCTGGAAGAGGATTCCGATGGCAAGATCACCGGGCTTGCCTTGGAACAGGTATGTACGGACAGCAGTTGTACACAAAAGGGATCGATCAAAGGTGAGATTAAAGAATCTGTTCCGACTCCTCCCACTCCTGTTCCAGAACCGGCATCTGTCTCCCCAGATCCTTCACCAAAGGCGATTCCACTCAGCTCATTCAAAGCACAAAAAGAGCTAAAGTCTCTTCTTTTTATCGCTGAGCAATATCTGGGAAAGACATTGTCCAAAACAGATGTGGATGCCATCACCTATTTTTACGATACACTGCTGATGCCTGCCGATCTGATTGAGTATCTGATCGAAACCTGTGTAGAAGGCGGACATAACAGTATTCATTATATCCAAAAGGTAGCTCTTTCCTGGTATAATGAAGGAGTGACTACCATTGAAGCAGCAAAACAGCGTTCAAAGTCTTATAATAAGAACTATTATACCGTTTTAAACGCTTTCGGTATCAAAAACCGGGGACCGGCAGATTCTGAAGTTACCTTTATCCGCAAATGGATCGAAGATTTTGGTTTTTCACTGGATATTGTTCACGAAGCATGTGACAGAACCATCACTGCTACACACCAGCCAAGTTTCGAATATGCCGATACAATTTTACAAAAATGGCATCAGGCAGGTGTACAGACTCTTCAGGAAATTGCTGCTTTGGACGCCGCATTTCAAAAAGAAAAGGGCGCCAAAAAAATCGCTGTTTCCCGCAGCAAACCGACTTCCAGAAACTTGAATAACTTCGAACGCAGAAGTTATGATATGGATTCTTTGGAAGAGCGCTTATTGAACAGTAATTAATGTTACAAATATAAAGGAGTATTCCACGTGGGATTAAGAAATTCACAATATCAGGAAATCATGCGCAGCTACGAACAAAAGCAGCTGCGCAGTCGTGACATTCTGGACAACCATTACCAAGAAGTATATGCTAGACTTCCTGAATTTCGTTCACTGGACGAATCCATCTCCATTCTTTCCGTCCAATACGGAAAGCGTCTTCTGAACGGAGATGAGACTGCCGTTTCTTCTTTAAAAGAAGAACTGGCTATTTTAAGAAGCAGCAAGGCAGAACTTCTGAAGTCTGCCGGTTTTCCTGCCGACTATCTGGAGCCTTCCTATGAATGTCCAGACTGTAAAGATACCGGATATATCAACGGCAAAAAATGCCATTGTTTTAAAAAAGCCGTCAGCAAACTTTTGTATCAACAGTCTAATTTATCCGGGGTATTTTCTCATGAAAATTTCAATACATTCTCGGCAGACTATTATTCAAGCAATTTTATAGACCCCAAATCCGGACGTTCTGCAAAAGAGGTCATCCTCGACGCATATCAGACCTGCCAGGATTTCGTCCGTTCTTTTGATAAAGAACATAAAAATTTATTTCTATATGGAGATGTCGGGGTTGGTAAAACCTTCCTCTCCAACTGTATTGCCAGCGCACTGATTGATGCCGGTTTTTCCGTATTGTATTTTTCAGCGCCTGCTTTTTTCAACACGCTGGCACATCACACTTTCGATAAAGGTGATGTGGATGCACATAATATGTACGAATTCATCTATGACTGTGATTTGTTGATCATCGATGATCTCGGAACAGAATACACAAACGCTTTTGTTTCATCCCAATTTTTTTCTTGCATCAATGAGCGTCTGCTTAGCAATCATTCTACAATTATTTCAACAAATCTTTCACTGGATGCACTTGCTGACCTATATACAGAACGGTCATTTTCCAGAATTACAAGTAACTATATCATGCTGAAACTCATCGGCGATGATATTCGAATTAAAAAGAAATTACTAAACAGAGAGGAGCAATTATCATGTTGCGAAGAAGCGAACGAAACTTAGAGAACATTCCAGTAGGAGCATTGGGTCTGATCCCAATTACCGGATGCGAAGAGCTTGGAGGAAAAGTCAACGACTACCTCGTAAAGTGGAGAGGAGAAAGCGCTCATCAATACAAAGATGATGTTGTATTCACCGGCTATGCTCAGGATAACTTCATCATTGATGCAAAAGTACCTCGTTTCGGTTCCGGAGAAGCGAAAGGAATCATCGGTCAGTCTGTCCGCGGAAAAGATATTTACCTGATGGTAGATGTTTTGAACTACAATATTACTTATTCTCTGTCCGGTAACATCAACCACATGTCTCCGGATGATCATTTTCAGAATTTAAAGAGAATCATTGCCGCAATTGGTGGAAAAGCCAGAAGAATTAATATTATCATGCCATTTCTGTACGAAAGCCGTCAGCACAAACGCAGCGGTCGTGAATCTCTTGACTGTGCGCTTGCACTTCAGGAGCTGGTTCGCATGGGAGCAGATAATATCATTACTTTTGATGCCCACGATCCTCGTGTGCAAAATGCAATTCCTCTGAGTGGATTTGAAACTGTTACACCTGCTTATCAGTTTGTAAAAGGACTCCTTCATACCGTAAAAGATCTTCAGATTGACAGTGATCATATGATGGTCATCAGCCCGGATGAAGGCGCTACCGCTCGTGCAATTTATCTTGCCAATGTCTTAGGACTGGATATGGGCATGTTCTACAAACGTCGGGATTACACGCGCATCGTTGATGGACGCAACCCAATCGTAGCACATGAATTTCTTGGAAGTTCTGTGGAAGGAAAAGACGTAATCATTATCGACGACATGATTTCTTCCGGAGACAGTATTCTGGATGTAGCAAAACAGCTGAAACAGCGGAAAGCAAGAAGAATCTACGCAGCTGCTACATTTGGTTTGTTTACAAATGGTATGGACAAGTTCGACCAGGCTTATGAAGAGGGACTGTTGGACGGTATCTTAACTACAAACTTAATTTACCAGACACCAAATCTTCTTTCCAAACCATATTATATCAATTGTGATATGAGCAAATATATCGCTTTATTGATCGACACATTGAATCATGACGGTTCTATCAGCACCATTCTGAACCCAAGTGAGAGAATCCAGCACGTAGTAGATAAATACAAAAACGGCGAAGAAATTTAAATTTTAAAGTTCCATAAAAGTTCCATATATGAGTAAATCAGGCAGTACAATTGGATTTCCAAGTTGTACTGCCTGATTTCGACTTATATGGGTTTATATTAGTTATTGTTTTCTAAATACACTATAAATAAATATATTACAGCAATCCTCCAATTGAAAGGAACAATGGTGCAAATACCAGTGATACAATTGTCATTAATTTGATCAAAATGTTAATTGACGGACCTGATGTATCTTTAAATGGATCTCCGACTGTATCTCCAACAACAGCAGCCTTATGTGCCTCACTTCCTTTTCCGCCATGTGCTCCTGTCTCAATATATTTCTTTGCATTATCCCATGCACCACCGGAATTGGACATGAAAATCGCCATCAGCACTCCGGTTACAAGAGCTCCGGCAAGCAGGCCTCCCAGTGCATCTACACCAAGCACAACACCAACCACTACCGGTACGATCACCGCCATAAGCCCCGGCAATAACATCTCATGGAGAGCTGCTTTTGTAGAAATTGCCACACAGGATGTATAATCCGGTTTCTCAGCTCCCTTCATGATGCCCGGTTTCTCGCGGAATTGCCGTCTCACTTCTTCAATCATCTTATATGCCGCCTTCGATACGGAATCCATTGTAAAAGAAGAAAATAAGAAAGTAAGCATTCCACCGATAAAGATACCGATAATCACTTTATAATCCAACAAATTAATTGCATCCAGATCTACTGCTTCCGCATAGGACACGAACAGTGCCAACGCAGTTAATGCTGCCGAACCAATTGCAAATCCTTTTCCCATTGCTGCAGTTGTATTTCCTACAGAATCCAATTTATCTGTAATTTCTCGAACAGATTCATCCAGTCCGGACATCTCTGCAATACCACCTGCATTGTCCGCAATCGGACCATATGCATCAACTGCAACTGTAATTCCGGTTGTCGAAAGCATACCTACTGCTGCAAGCGCAATACCATACAATCCATTTGCCTGATATGCAATGAAAATTCCCAGACAGATCAGAAGCAGCGGAATTGCTGTTGACTGCATTCCTACCGCAATACCACTGATAATTGTAGTCGCCGGACCTGTCTCAGACTGTGCTCCGATTTTCTTAACCGGATTGTAGTCTGCTGACGTATAATATTCTGTTACATTTCCAATGATCACACCAACTACCAAACCGGCAATCACCGCAATCGCTGCTTTCATATTACCGAATACAAGCTGACTCAATACCAGCGACGCAATAATAACCAACGCTGCAGAAACATAACTTCCTCTTGTAAGTGCCTTTTGCGGATTGGAGTTCTCATCTCCTCTCACAAAGAATGTTGCAACGATAGAAGCCACGAGTCCACACGCTGCAATCGCCAGCGGATACAAAACTCCTGAAGCCGCTGCAACAACTGCCCCAAGTGTCAATGCAGATACAAGTGAGCCAACATAAGACTCAAACAAATCTGCACCCATTCCTGCCACATCTCCAACGTTATCTCCAACATTATCTGCGATTACGGCAGGATTACGCGGATCATCCTCCGGAATCCCTGCTTCTACTTTTCCAACCAAATCTGCACCAACATCCGCAGCTTTTGTATATATACCGCCGCCAACACGTGCAAAAAGAGCAATTGAAGACGCTCCCAGACTAAATCCAGATAACACATCAATATTCTTTGTAATTATGTATACAAGGCTTACACCAAGCGCTCCCAGACCTGCTACACACATTCCCATAACAGCTCCACCGGAAAACGCAATTGAAAGAGCCTTATTCATACCGCTCTCTTTTGCTGCATTAGCAGTTCTGACATTTGCCTTTGTAGCAACTGTCATACCACAATATCCTGCAATCGTCGAAAACAGCGCACCTACCACAAAACAAATGGCTGTTACCCAACTTCCAATTCCTAATCCAATCAATACAAATAGTACTGCTACAAAAACTACAAGGATCTTATACTCTGCCGTTAAAAATGCACGCGCACCTTCTGCAATTGCCCCTGCAATTTCCTTCATTCTGTCTGTTCCTTCTGTCTGCCTATTGACTTTTATTGCCAGATATGCAGCAAACACCAATGCCAGCACTGCTGCCGCCGGGACAAACATCATCCACTTTTCCATGTTGTCATCCTCCTAAAATAAATAATCCTTGATTGCTATTATAACCGCCATTCTGCATTTTTGCAAGTTGATTTTTCATTTCTTGCATTTTTATTTTCTCCCCTTATTTATTTCACTATTTTTATATTTGTTTTGCGTTATTTTTTCTTCTTTCAAAATATTTTTTAGGTATTCTGATGATTTTTTAGTGATATAAAAATTCATTTGAATTTTTATATCAAAAAAGGAAAGTGCCATTACAACACTTTCCTTTCTGTTCCACAAATTCTTTTTATTTCTTTTTTGCTTTGTATGCAACTGCAGAGACTCCTGCTGCTACAATCGCAAACATTCCCCACAGCCAGATCCGGCTATGATCGCCCGTCTGTACCGCTCCGTTATTATTTGATCCAGCATTCGATGTACCAGTCTGATTTCCACTTGTTCCACCTGTTCCTGTACCGCCTGTTCCTGTACCGTCTCCCGGTTTCTGCGGTATTGATGGATCTGTAATTTCCGGTGTCTTAGCTTTTACTGTCACTTGAATCTGTGCCGCAAGATTTTCCGGATTTTTCACCCCTTCTGGCAGTTCCAACACGCCTTTCAACGTATATGTACCAGCCTTCTCTCCATCGTACTCACCTTTTTCCCAAGTAACCTTTACCATTTCATTCATACGTGTTTTTTCAAACGTAATCTTTGTTTCTTTCGGAAGTTCAAGATCTTTAAACTTCGTTCCATATGCCACAGTCATTGGTTCGAACTGTTCTACAGAAACCAAAAGATGCTCTTCCGTTTCAGGTTCCGCCGCAAAAACAAAGGAAAACTGTGTCGGCAAAGATACTCTTCCGTCCTCTGCGTAAGCAACGATTTTCACAACATAGGTCTGGCCTTCTTTCAGATCTTCCAGCCGATACTCTGTCTTCTTTGCGTCTCCCACTACAACTCCATCCAGATATATCGTATATCCAGCTGCATCTTCTACACCATTCCAGCTTAACATCACTGCATCTTTTCCATCTGCGACTTTAGTTATATTTTCTACAAACGGTAAAATAGCCGCATCTAAAGATGCTGTCGTCTTCGCCTGAATTTCAATCGCCTTTTCAGATGTTCCACCCTCATTTACTGCATACACGCGGAATGTATACGCAGTATTTGGTGTCAATCCGGTAATTTCTGCATACGGACTTGTAACAACTACATCTTCCATTCCTTCTACTGTCACTTTGTACGTTTTTGCGCCTTTTACAGCATCCCATGTAAGCATTACCCTTGTACTTTCTTCCAAAATCGGCTTTCCGCTCTCGTCTTTTACAACCGGAGCCTGTGCTGTGCCAAGAGTTTCAACTGCCTCCTTCAAATCCGCAACAGCCTGTGCAACTTCCTCACCTGTTGCATTTTCTTTATTCATAACCTTAACAGCCTCTTCATATACGCGCATAAACGCTTGCCATTTCTCCTCGCTATAGGCTGTTTTTTCTAATTCAGAAGCACTTGCAATGGTTTCCTGTAATTCTGCTTTATCAACTGTCGCCTCTTCAATCGGTGCAAAAATCTTCATATAATCTAAGTTTGCCTGTACTTTTCCACGTTCAGACTGAATTACACACTTAATTGTATGATCTGCATTTGACAAATCTTTTTTCGAGAACAGCAACTGCTGATCATCTCCACTCCCTGAACCATTCAGAGACTGTGCTCCCTGGCTTACACCATCAATAAAGACTTCCAGCGCTCCAAAGTTTGCATGTTTCTGCACATAGACTTCAATTCCTGTTCCATGGAAACGATACTCAAAATACTTGCCTGCACCTGTGCATTCCGTCTTTGTTCCGCCATGATGACGCTCCGGTTCTCCTGCCCAGGTAGACCACGCTCCATTCCATGTGATCTGTGAATTTTTCTCTCCATCTAATGTACCATCTTCCACGATAGTTTCTGTTTGATTTGCTTCCTCTCCAACAATCGCAATCTTCAACTCTACACTTCCGCTAATGGATGCATCCGCTTTTGATGTAGCCTTAATCGTTACAGAACCATTTTGCGTTCCAACAGTCACCAATCCATTTTCATCAACCGTTGCAAGACTTGAATTCAAAGACTCCCAAATAACGCCCTTCTCCTTCGCATCTTTCGGAAGAACTTCTGCTTTCATCTGCACAGTACTTCCCGCTTTTCCGATTGTCGTGATACCGGAAACAGTAGACACCTTAATTTCTGTCGGTTTCACTACTGTATTATCCAAAACTTTAAATCCATCCAATTCTACCTTCGTGCCAGTAGATGCAGTCTGTTTTTCCGCTGTTGCAGTCAGCACAATCTGATGTTTTCCATATTCCAAATCATCTTTTGTAAATATAGTCTGCTGACGCTGGGTCTGCGCACTGTACGTATCTACCTTTCCACAGTCTTTTCCATCAACTGTGATCTGATAAAATCCTCTGTCATAATTTTTACATACAATTACTTCGATACCTGTTCCCACGAACTCCAGAGTTGCCGTTTCTCCCCCCTTTGGTGTTTGCAGATATTTGATCGTTCCATTATAATTCACAGATTCTTGCCAATCTGCCCACGCACCTTCATATACAATACGGGAATCCGTATCATCAATCATACCTGCCATGTTACGCAAATCATTTACAGATACCTTCTCACTCTTTTCAGATTCTTTTTTATTTATAACAGATGTAATCTGATACCGGATCTCTCCTAAATTCTCACTGGCAGTTGTATCTTTATATACATTTTCTGACAACTCTGCCTCAATTTTCTGTACATCTCCATCGCCTACCTGACGATATACGTTATATGTAACGCCTTCCTCTTCCGATGCATTCCAGGAAAGTTCTACACTCTCAGATTCCAGACGTTCTGCCTTCAATCCTGTTGGCGCTGCAATTATAATCTCAGCCGGAATATTCTTAATTGTATAAGTCTGTCCTTCCACCGTATCAAATGCAATCTTATTTTGTCCAAGCACCTCAAGATCAACAACATTTCCGGCTGCATCTACAACCGTTGCCAGAGAAGCATTCGTCATCTGTACTGTTGCTTTTCCACCATTTCCGGAAAGGATATTCGCTTCTGTAATATTTTTATCTGCCCAGCTCATATCTACCACAAAATTGCCTCTTGCAACCAGACCTTTAACACTTCCGGAAGCCCATTGATCCGGAAGCGCCGGGAGCAGATTCATATATCCCATATTACTCTGCAGCAGCATCTCTGCAACACCGGATGTCATACCGAAGTTACCATCAATCTGGAATGGCGCATGTGTGTCCCACAGATTTGTCAAAATTCCACCTTTAAACAAATCGGTAATCAGCTTATACGCTCTGTTTCCGTCTCCCAGTCTCGCCCAGGTATTGATACGCTGTCCCATTCCCCAGCCAGTACTGGAATCCGTACGGTTATTCATAGAAACCTTAGCTGCTTCAAACCATTCCGGAGTATCCACAGAAATCAAGTCTCCCGGGAATAGTCCCAGCATGTGAGATATATGTCTGTGTCCGAAGCCTGCACCCATGCTGTTTACAGTAGTTTCCTCGTACCATTCTTTGATCTGTCCACTTTCTCCAATCTCGATTGGACCTTTCAGATCTGCTTGATTTTTTTCCCATCTTTCTACCAGCTCTGCATCTACACCCAGTGTTTTTGCTGCTGTAATTACATCTTCATATAACTGCCAGATCAGGGACTGTTCATAGGTATTTCCTGCTGTTCTCGGTCCATGCTCCGGAGAATAACTCGGAGATGATACCAGTTTGCCATCTGCATCCCGAACCAAAATCTGATCATAGAAAATGGCCTCTTCCTTCATCATCGGGTAAATGTACTCTCTCATGTAATCTGCATTTCCCGTAAATTCATAATGTTCCCAACAATTCTGAAGAATCCATGGCACCGCTGCCGGAGACCATCCCCAGTCAAAACTCCAGCCCGGACAGGTCCATCCAAATGGATTGTTCTGTGTATGTGCCATAAATCCATTTTCCGGATTTTCTGCTGTACTTTCAACTCCTGCATAAATCTTTGCAGTCACACGACCAGGCTCTCTCAGAGAATCCACGTACTGAATCAATGGTTCTGCACACTCCGCCATATTGGTTGAATACGTCGGCCAGTAATTCATCTGCAGATTTACATTCATATGATAATCCGAATGCCATGCAGAGTTATTTGCTCCAACCCAGATTCCCTGTAAGTTCGAAGGCAGCGTTTCACGATATGCATCGCCTTCCGGAGTTTCTCTGGATGATTCGATCGTCAGATATCGTCCAAACTGGAATAACATTACTTCCAGCTGTCTTCTCTCTGCGTCTGTTGCCGTTCCGTTATTATAAGCAGCCAGCAGCTGATTGGTTGTCTTATCCGACACTCCCTGTCCCAGATTCAGTTCAACTCGTCCAAAAATAGCATTGAAATCATCTATATGATTTTGTTTCAGTCGGTCATAAGAATCTTCTTTCACGATTTTAGCCGCTTTATCTACATAGGTCTGTACCCGGGCAGCTACCTGTGCATCTGTTTCGCCGGTCCGATATGTATTATATACATTCTTATAATCAGTTCCGATAGATGTAATGATAATCACTTCATTCGCTCCGGAAACACCAACAGATGCATCGTTATCCGTTGTCTTTCCGTCTGTCAGCACCTGTGTCTTAGAGCTAAACTTCATTTGATTATCTTTCAATGCACCGGAAATAGAGATCATTCCATCCTTCACATTGGTTGTCCACTCTCTCTGATAGGACTGCGCACTTGGATTGTTACTTCCATTTCCCTTTTCATTATCCGGCTCCACACGTACAGCCAGATTCAGTTTATCCGATCCTTTTGCTGTTACTTTTGTAACAAGTACATTGTCCGGATAGCTGACAAAATTTTCTCTTGTATAATGAGTTCCATTATGATCATATTCCACGCTGGCAACTGCCGTACGAAGATTCAGATCTCTTCTGTAGTTTTCTACTTGATTATCTGCAATACCTTCAAAATCCAGATACAGATTTCCATAACTCAAATAGTAACCATATCCATTGATACCGGCATCATCTGAAACACCTGTCAGCTTATTGCAGAGACTGCTTGCAGTACTAGAATCGCCCCTTGCAAATGCTTCCTGAATCTGCTTTACAATTTCACCGTTCTGTCCGTTATTTTCGATGTTTCCACCATTATAATTCGGACGTGACGTACTTGGACCGCCAGACCAGAGAGACTTCTCATTCAGCTGAATCCGCTCTCTGCTGATTCCGCCAAAGACACTTGCACCAATTCCACTGTTCCCCAACGGCAAAGACCATTTTTCCCAGCCGTCATAACTATCCGCCGCCGGACTGTTATACCACAGTGTCAAATCTGCCTCGTTTTCAGCTGCCTGCACTGCATCAACTGATATTCCCATAGAAGGAACTGCAGTCAAAGCTAACGAGGTCATACATACCCCTGCCAGCAGCTTCTTTAACCATTTCTTTTTCATTCTTCTCCTCCATTTACTTTTTCCCTTTATTTTTCTGTCTGAACATAAGATGCCTATCATATACATTATCTAACTTTTTCACTGCAAAAAAAATGGAAAATCTTACTTAAAAAGGTAAAAAATATAGCTGCAAAGGAATACTCCCTTGCAGCTATAAATATGCTTTTTCTTTTCTTTATTCTTCTGTCAAAGTAACTTCTGTTTCTTCTGTATCCACTGAATCTTCTGCAGTTTCCACTACTTCTTCAACAGATACTTCTTCCAGTGCTGCCGCCTCGTCGGCATCCAGCACACCCAGAACTTCTTCCTCTAATTTGGCATCTGTATTCAGACATACGTCACGATACTTTTTCATACCTGTACCAGCCGGAATATGTTTTCCGATGATTACATTTTCCTTCAATCCGATCAAATGATCCACTTTACCCTTGATTGCCGCTTCTGTCAGAACTTTTGTTGTCTCCTGGAAAGAAGCCGCAGACAGGAAGGAATCTGTTGCCAGAGAAGCTTTTGTAATACCAAGCATAATCTGCTCGCCGGTTGCAAGTTCTTTTCCTTCTGCTTCTAACTGTTCATTCACATCGTTGAAATCAAGAACATCAACCATGCTTCCCGGAAGGAATTCACTGTCTCCGTTCTCTTCGATGCGAATCTTCTTCAGCATCTGGTGTACAATTACCTCGATATGTTTATCGTTGATTTCTACACCTTGCAGACGGTATACACGCTGTACCTCACGCAGCAGGTAATCCTGTGCAGCACGTAATCCTTTGATTTTCAGGATATCGTGTGGGTTTACACTACCTTCTGTCAGTTCATCACCGGCCTCAAGCACCTGTCCATCCTGTACTTTGATACGGGAACCATACGGAATCAGGTATGCCTTAGATTCTCCGGTTTCGTGATTAGTTACAATAACCTCACGTTTTTTCTTTGTATCGCTCAAAGTTGCAGTTCCTGCAAACTCTGTGATAATTGCAAGTCCCTTCGGTTTTCTCGCCTCAAACAACTCTTCGACACGAGGAAGACCCTGTGTGATATCGTCTCCGGCAACTCCACCTGTATGGAACGTACGCATGGTCAGCTGTGTACCCGGCTCTCCGATAGACTGTGCAGCAATGATTCCGACAGCCTCACCAACCTGTACCGCTTCACCGGTTGCCATGTTGGCGCCATAACATTTTGCACATACACCGTTCTTGCAGGTACATGTCAGGATCGTACGGATCTTCACCTGTTCCAGCGGATTTCCGTTCTCATCCACACCTTTTTTCATAACCTTCTCGGCACGTCTCGGTGTAATCATGTGATTTGCTTTTACGATCACATTACCATCTTTATCCTTGATATCCTCACAGGAGAAACGTCCTGTAATACGTTCCTGTAAGCTCTCAATCTCTTCATTTCCATCCATAAATGCTTTGACATACATTCCCGGAATCTCTTTTCCTGTACCTTCCACACAATCACTGTCATGAATGATCAATTCCTGTGACACGTCTACCAGACGTCTTGTCAAGTAACCGGAATCGGCTGTACGAAGCGCCGTATCGGACAGACCTTTACGAGCTCCATGAGCAGACATAAAGTACTCCAATACGTCCAGTCCTTCTCGGAAGTTGGACTTGATCGGCAACTCGATCGTACGACCGGTTGTATCCGCCATCAATCCACGCATACCAGCCAGCTGTTTGATCTGTTTGTCAGAACCACGGGCTCCGGAATCTGCCATCATAAAGATGTTATTGTACTTATCCAATCCGGAAAGCAGAGCCTCTGTCAGCTTATCATCGGTGTTCTTCCAAGTCTCAACAACTTCTTTGTAACGTTCTTCCTCTGTAATAAGACCACGTTTGTAGTTCTTTGTAATCTTATCCACAGTATCCTGCGCTTCCTGAATCAGCTGCGGTTTCTGCGGCGGAACAGTCATATCTGAAATAGATACGGTCATAGCCGCTCTTGTAGAATATTTATATCCAATTGCTTTTACATCATCCAATACTTCGGCTGTCTGTGTTGCGCCATGTGTATTGATTACTTTTTCCAAAATCTGCTTCAGCTGTTTCTTTCCTACATGGAAATCGATCTCCAGCTTCAGTTCATTTCCTTCCACTTCACGATCTACAAATCCCAAATCCTGCGGAATGATTTCGTTGAACAGAATACGTCCCAAAGTTGCATCAATCGTACCTGTTTTCTCTGTTCCGTCCGACATTGTCTTTGTAACACGAACTTTAATCTTGGAATGTAAGGTAATATATCCGTTCTCGTAAGCTAAGATTGCCTCATTGGCATTCTTAAAGAACATTCCTTCTCCCTTCACTCCCGGTCTTTCCTGTGTCAGATAATAGATACCAAGTACCATATCCTGTGAAGGAACGGCCACCGGACCACCGTCTGACGGTTTCAGCAGGTTATTCGGAGAGAGCAGTAAGAATCGGCACTCAGCCTGTGCTTCTACAGACAACGGCACATGGACAGCCATCTGGTCTCCATCGAAGTCGGCATTGTAGGCCGCACATACAAGCGGATGCAGCTTAATCGCCTTACCCTCAACCAGAATCGGCTCAAATGCCTGAATACCAAGTCTGTGCAGTGTAGGGGCACGGTTCAGCATAACCGGATGCTCTTTGATTACTTCTTCCAGAACATCCCATACCTCCGGCTGAAGTCTCTCTACCATTTTCTTTGCATTTTTAATATTGTGTGCTGTTCCATTTGCAACCAATTCTTTCATAACAAATGGTTTAAACAGCTCAATTGCCATTTCTTTCGGCAGACCACACTGATAAATCTTCAGTTCCGGTCCTACTACGATAACAGAACGTCCGGAATAGTCAACACGCTTACCAAGCAAGTTCTGACGGAAACGTCCGGACTTACCTTTCAGCATATCGGACAGAGACTTCAATGCTCTGTTTCCAGGTCCTGTAACCGGACGGCCACGACGACCGTTATCGATCAGCGCATCTACAGCTTCCTGAAGCATACGCTTTTCATTACGGACAATAATATCCGGCGCACCCAATTCCAACAGTCTCTTCAGACGGTTGTTACGGTTAATAATTCTTCTGTACAAATCATTCAAATCGGATGTTGCAAAACGTCCACCATCCAGCTGTACCATTGGACGCAGATCCGGCGGAATAACCGGAATTGCATTCAAAATCATCCACTCCGGCTTATTACCGGACTCACGGAATGCTTCTACAACCTCCAGACGTTTTACAATTCTGGCACGTTTCTGTCCGGTAGAATTTTCCAGTGCTTCCTGCAATTCTGCATATTCCTTCTCCAGATCGATTGCCTGAAGAAGTTCCTGAATCGCCTCAGCTCCCATACCTACGCGGAAACCTTTGCCCCATTTTTCTCTTTCTTCCTGATATTCAGCCTCAGAAAGAACCTGCTTATACTGCAGACTTGTCTCTCCCTGATCCAATACGATATAGGAAGCAAAATACAGAACTCTTTCCAGTGTTCTCGGAGAAATATCCAGAATAAGTCCCATACGGCTCGGAATTCCCTTAAAATACCAGATATGAGAAACCGGAGCCGCCAGGGCAATGTGTCCCATACGCTCACGGCGGACACTTGCCTTGGTAACCTCAACGCCACAACGGTCGCAGACTACGCCTTTGTAACGAATCTTTTTATATTTTCCACAATGACACTCCCAGTCCTTGCTAGGTCCGAAAATTCTCTCGCAGAACAGACCGTCTTTTTCCGGTTTCAGTGTTCTATAGTTAATCGTCTCCGGCTTCGTAACTTCGCCTCTTGACCATTCCAGAATCTTCTCCGGTGAAGCCAGACCGATCTTAATTGCATCAAATGTTAACGGCTGATTTTGTTGTTCATTGTTATTTGGCATAAAGTTGGCTCCTCCTATTCTTCATCTTCAAAATACTCATCGAATTCGATTGTCTCGTTATCGTTGAAATCTTCCTCTTCCGGCTCTACATCTTCCAGTTCACCATCCACAAATTCCTGCTCGGTGTATCCATGTTCTCCGTAGGATTCTTTCTCGTCGCGGTATCTTCTGTCTCCCTCGATGATAGAGCGCAAATCTGTCTCGCCATAATCGACAGTTTCCATAATCTCTACCTCTGTATTGTCATCGCGGAGTACGCGCACATCCAGAGCCAGAGACTGTAGCTCTTTTAACAGTACCTTGAAGGACTCCGGAATACCAGGTTCCGGAATATTTTCGCCCTTGATAATGGCTTCGTATGTCTTCACACGTCCTACAACGTCGTCTGATTTCACAGTCAGAATTTCCTGAAGTGTATAGGATGCTCCATACGCCTCCAGAGCCCAAACCTCCATCTCTCCGAAACGCTGTCCACCAAACTGAGCTTTACCACCCAGCGGCTGCTGTGTAACCAGAGAGTAAGGACCGGTAGAACGTGCATGGATCTTATCATCTACCAAGTGATGCAGTTTCAGGTAATGCATGTGTCCAATTGTAACCGGACTGTCAAAATACTCACCTGTACGTCCGTCTCTCAAACGAACCTTACCATCTCTTGAAAGCGGAACACCCTTCCACAGTTTTCTGTGTTCTCTGTTATCAGACAGATACTGCAGCACTTCCGGAAGTAATTCCTCTCCATGTTTCTTTTCAAATTCTTCCCACTCCAGATTGACATAATCATTTGCCAGGTCCAGAGTATCCATAATATCTACCTCGTTTGCTCCATCGAAGACCGGAGTAGAAATATTGAATCCAAGCGCTTTCGCAGCAAGACTCAAGTGAATCTCCAAGACCTGACCGATGTTCATACGAGACGGCACACCCAATGGATTCAGCACGATATCAAGCGGACGGCCATTCGGCAGGAACGGCATATCCTCTACCGGAAGCACGCGGGAAACAACACCCTTGTTACCATGACGTCCGGCCATCTTATCTCCAACGGAAATCTTTCTCTTCTGTGCAATGTAAATACGAACAGACTGATTTACTCCCGGAGACAATTCATCTCCATTTTCCCTTGTAAATACCTTCGCATCTACAACAATACCATATTCTCCATGAGGTACTTTCAAAGAAGTATCTCTGACCTCACGCGCCTTTTCTCCAAAGATTGCACGAAGCAGTCTTTCTTCTGCTGTCAGTTCCGTTTCTCCCTTCGGAGTTACTTTACCAACCAAAATATCTCCTGCACGAACCTCTGCACCGATGCGGATGATACCTCTTTCATCCAGATCCTTCAGCGCATCATCACCGACACCCGGAATATCTCTTGTGATTTCCTCCGGCCCCAGTTTCGTATCACGTGCTTCTGCCTCATATTCTTCAATATGAACAGATGTATATACATCATCCTGTACCAGTCTTTCACTCAACAGTACAGCATCCTCGTAGTTGTAACCTTCCCATGTCATAAATCCGATCAATGGGTTTTTACCAAGAGCCATTTCACCCATAGAAGTTGACGGACCATCCGCAATTACTTGTCCTTTTTCTACTCTTTCGCCTTTATCAACGATTGGTCTCTGGTTGTAACAGTTACTCTGGTTACTTCTCAGGAATTTTGTCAATTTATAATTTTTCTTTGTACCATCGTCCTGTCTGATCGTAATTTCGGTGGACGTAGATTTTTCTATAACACCTGCCTCCTCCGCAACAATACAAACACCGGAGTCAACGGCAGCTTTTACTTCCATTCCTGTACCGACAACCGGAGCCTCTGTTGACAGAAGCGGAACCGCCTGACGCTGCATGTTAGATCCCATCAGCGCACGGTTAGCATCGTCATTTTCCAGGAAAGGAATCAATGCAGTTGCCACAGAGAATACCATCTTAGGAGAAACGTCCATGTAGTCGAACTTATTTCTCTCGTATTCCTGTGTCTCTTCGCGATAACGACCGGATACGTTCTTATGAATGAAGTGTCCCTCGTCATCCAAAGGCTCATTTGCCTGTGCTACGTGGTAATTATCTTCTTCATCCGCTGTCATATATACAACTTCTTCTGTAACCACCGGATTTGCCGGATCAGTCTTATCAATCTTTCTATATGGAGCCTCTACGAAACCATACTGATTGATTCTTGCATAACATGCAAGTGAGTTGATCAATCCAATGTTAGGTCCTTCAGGTGTCTCGATCGGACACATTCTTCCATAATGTGAATAGTGTACGTCTCGTACCTCAAATCCGGCACGATCACGAGACAGACCTCCCGGTCCCAATGCAGACAAACGTCTCTTATGAGTCAACTCTCCCAACGGGTTATTCTGATCCATGAACTGTGACAACTGAGAAGATCCAAAGAACTCTTTCACAGCTGCAGTTACCGGCTTAATATTGATCAATGTCTGTGGAGAAATACCATCCTGATCCTGTGTAGTCATACGTTCACGAACTACACGCTCCAATCTGGACAGACCGATTCTGTACTGATTCTGCAGCAATTCTCCAACTGCTCGAATACGACGGTTACCTAAATGGTCGATATCATCATCATTACCCATACCATATTCCAGATGAATATTGTAGTTGATAGAAGCCAGGATATCTTCCTTTGTAATATGCTTTGGAATCAAATCATGGATGTCTCTCTTGATCATCCGTTTCAATTCATCGATATCGCCTGCAGACTCTTCCAGAATTCCTTCCAGAACCGGATAAAATACCTGCTCTGTCACGCCTACTTCTGCCGGATCAACGTCTACAACTGACTCCAGATCTACCATCATATTAGAAAGAATCTTAATATTACGGGACTCATCTTCGCCTTCTACCCAAAGATATGGCACTGCGGCATTCTGAATCTGATCCGCCAAATCTCTCGTAATCTTAGTTCCTTTTTCAGCAACCAATTCTCCGGTAACACGACTTACCACATCTTCTGCAAGTACCTGTCCTGTCACACGATTCTTCAGCATTAATTTTTTATTGAACTTATAACGTCCTACTTTAGCAAGATCATAACGTCTTGCATCAAAGAACATACTTGTAATCAAGCTCTCTGCACTATCCACTGCGAGCGGCTCACCCGGACGAATCTTCTTATACAGCTCTAACAGACCCTCCTGATAACTCTCAGCAGTGTCCTTTCCAAAACTTGCAAGAATCTTCGGCTCTTCTCCGAAAAGTTCAAGAATCTCAGCATTTGTACCAATTCCGAGTGCACGAATCAATACTGTGATCGGCACCTTTCTCGTCCGGTCTACACGCACATAAAAAACGTCATTGGAGTCTGTCTCATACTCCAGCCATGCACCTCTATTCGGGATTACCGTTGAGGAATACAGTTCTTTTCCGAGCTTATCATGTGCGATTCCATAATAAATTCCCGGAGAACGTACCAACTGGCTTACAATAACACGCTCTGCACCGTTGATCACAAAAGTACCTGTCTTTGTCATCAGCGGCAAATCTCCCATGAAAATTTCATGTTCGTTAATCTCATCATTCTCTTTGTTGTAAAGACGTACCTTTACTTTCAGAGGTGCGGCATATGTTGCATCACGCTCTTTACACTCATCAATTGTGTACTTCACTTCATCCTCGCAGAGTCTGAAATCAACAAATTCCAAACTTAAATGACCGCTGTAATCAGCAATCGGTGAAATATCATCAAATACCTCTCTCAATCCTTCATCCAGAAACCACTCGTATGAGTTTTTCTGCACTTCGATAAGATTCGGCATCTGCAATACTTCTTTTTGTCTGGAATAGCTCATGCGTGAACTTTTTCCGTTTGTGATGGGACGAATTCTGTTTTTCTCCATTGACGTTTCACTCCTCATTTATTTTTTTACGGGTTACGATCCCCCTGCGAACTTTCTATCTGTTATCCATACTTCCCGTTTATCTCTGTTTCGCAAATCTTCTATATATAATGAAAAGAGCTCTATACCATAGCCAAAAACACGTTGTACATGGTATACCTTTCCATAATAGCGCATTTTTTACTATAGCATAAAACTCTTTTCACTGTCAACAGTATTTCTTGATTTTTCATAAAAAGTTCTTGACAACCGTCACTTTTTGTGGTAATTGTTCTTTTCCTACACAAACGGTCTTACCCTCAGCCGGATTCCCAGGCTTTCCGCAAGTCTGCCGCTTGCCTCTATCTGTTCTTTTGTCAGCACATCCACGACCGTAAACTTCACATCAGGAATTACTTTTCCACATTCCTTTGCGAAATCCAGCATCCCTTCATATGCGTTTTCAAACTGAGGTCTGGTTACATCCATATATTCTTCTTTCGTTGGCGCATTCAAGCTGATTGAAATCGCATCCACCACCTCGGCAAGTTCCGGTACAATATCCCTTTGGTGATACAAATTCCCCAGGCCGTTTGTATTGACCCGTATCTTTAACCCATATGTTTCCTTCGCATATTTCGCAGATGCAAGCAATACGTCCAGCGCACAGGTTGGTTCTCCATATCCGCAATATACCAGTTCTTCTTTTCCGCTAAAATCATACTCATCAATCGCAGACTTAACTTCTTCCAGATCCGGTTCCTTTTCCAGCCACAAAGTCTGAGCATCTCCCACTCCCTGATGGTGTGTACGAATGCAAAACCTGCAATTGCAGTCGCATTTGTTCGTCAGATTTGCATATACATTTCCCTGATACGTGTATAAAATTTTCGTCATGGCCAATCACCTCTAATAAATAACCTCTAATAAATATATAGATAAATATATAGAAAGGACATTTTCTATGTAACTCAAAAACATCCGGTCAAACCTGACCGGATGTTCGCAATTCAATAAATTGAATTATTTTATGTTAACTTCTGCACCTTCAGCCTCAAGTTTAGCTTTCAGTTCCTCAGCCTCTGCTTTGGATACGCCCTCTTTGATTACCTTCGGAG
This sequence comes from uncultured Lachnospiraceae bacterium, assembly GCA_905203555.1. Taxonomy (GTDB): domain Bacteria; phylum Bacillota; class Clostridia; order Lachnospirales; family Lachnospiraceae; genus Schaedlerella. Next base: position 11,121 of record CAJKWK010000021.1, on the reverse strand, counting down.
CGCTGTCAACAAGGTCTTTTGCTTCTTTCAGTCCAAGACCTGTTACTTCACGAACAACCTTGATAACTTTTACTTTAGAAGATCCAGCGGAAACAAGTTCTACGTCGAACTCATCTTTCTCTTCTGCTGCTGCACCACCGTCAGCTGCTGCTGCAACTACAACACCTGCTGCTGCAGATACACCAAACTCTTCTTCACATGCTTTTACTAATTCATTTAACTCTAATACTGATAACTCTTTGATTGCTTCAATCATTTCAGCTGTTGTCAATTTAGCCATTTTTAATATCCTCCATTTTTAAAATTTGTATTCGCCGATTGTCCGGCTTTTGTTTTCTTCGTTTTACATCTCACCGCTTCTGCGGTCATGTACTTCTTACTCTTCTGTTGCCGGAGCTTCCTCTGCCGGAGCCTCAGCTACAACTTCGCCGTCCTTTTCAGCAATCTGCTTAATAACACGAGCAAAGTTTGTAATTGGCGACTGCATACTTCCAAGCAATCTGGAGAGCAATACCTCTCTTGCCGGAATCTTAGCCAGTTCATTCAAGCCAGCTACATCATAAACAGTTCCCTCAACTACACCGGCCTTCATCTCCAGTTTGTTTGCTGTCTTAGCAAACTCAGCAAGGATTCTTGCCGGAGCTGTCGCATCATCCTTAGATACACAAAGTGCGCTCGGTCCTTCCAAATACTCATCCAGACCTGCAAACTCTGTTCCTTCGAATGCTCTCTTCATCATTGTGTTCTTACATACTTTGTAAATAACACCAGCTTCTCTAAGCTGTTTACGAAGTTCTGTATCCTGTGCTACTGTAAGTCCACGATAGTCAACAAGAACTACAGACTGAGCGTCTTTGATGTCTTCTGCGATAGCTGCTACGATTGGTTGTTTTAATTCAACTTTTGCCACGTCCTGGTGCACCTCCTTATAGATTTTGATGACTGCGTCCAGAGACTTAAAAAACCTCTGTATCCAAAGACACAGAGGTTCGTAATTCGTTCTTATCATTAAGAATCCATATCTTCCTCGGCAGGCGTTTTCATCCTTATGCCTAACGGCACCTGCTGTCTTCGGCAGTCAATTGCTATAATAGATTAGCACTACCGCGAGGAAATGTCAAGACATTTTTTATTTTTTCTATAACTTTTCTAAACTTCTTTCAAATAGATTTTTTCGACATTACAAGCACATTGAAGACGGATAAATTCATATATTTTTTCCACTGCCTCTCCATGAATTTGTTTTTTCTGACATTCGATCATCTTTTTTTGAGCTTCCGGATCATTCATAAGCCGGATTCCTTTATTGATCTGTCCTTTTAAGGTAATTGCAGACCAGCTCATACCGGCACGCATAAAGAAACGACGATTCACTGTTTCGCAGCCCGGAATCGGCGCTGTATGAATAATCGGAACGCCGATAACAGCTGCCTCTGTAGAAGTCAATCCGCCCGGTTTTGTAAACACCACATCACAAGCTCTTAAATACAATGGCATCTGATCCGTAAAGCCGAGTACATTAACACGAGATTCTTCTTTAAACACCTTTTTTAATTTTCGTTCAGCCTTTCGATTATTACCACAAACTGCGAGAATTTTTTCCACATTTGTACTAGAAACTAATTTTTTAATCAATTCTATAAAATCTCCGGCTCCCATACTGCCTCCGGCTGTCAAAAAATATTTTTCATTTAAGTCCAGTCCTATTTTTTTACGAGCTTCCTCTTTACTAATTTTAAGACGACAGTTTTTCGCCACCGGAATTCCAAATGTTTGAATCTTCTCATTCGGGATTCCTTTTTTTATACAAGATTTTCGTAATGCTTCATGTGGCAGGATATAGTGATCACAGTCTGTTTCCTCCCAAAACGGAATGCAAGTATAGTCCGTCATGACTGCAATTGTCAGCGGGAGTTCCATTCCTTTTCGTTTCATATAAGTAACCGTTTCCGCCGGATAAAGATGGGGCATAATCAAGACATCTGCCGGATGTTCTTTTAAGTAACTATCGAGATATTTCGCCATCCGTCCGTTGATATAATAAACAGGTGATTTCCTGGTAATGCGGCTAATCAGCATTCCCAATTTATATACCAGACCAAATAAAAGAGGCGTTTTCTTCACGATCTGTACATAGCCGTCTTCTACTAATTTTGACACTCCCTTTCCTGCGAGACAGAGGTAGTCTAACACACAGGCTTCATCACCGCGTGCATGAATCTCTTCTGCAATCGCTTTTGCCGCAGAATTGTGACCGCCGCCTGTATTACAGGATAATATTAAGGCTTTCATCGAATCCACCATTCCTTCCTTTACTCATAGCTCTTTTTCCCGATCGTGTTCACATGCAATCGCACTCAGATAGTGCTTATGGATTACGATACCGGCAATCAATATACAGCCACACATAATCGTCCTGTATTTCACAACAAATAAACTGCCAATTCCAAATACAAAAAACGCATATATACTTTTTCTCGTATCAGATTTTGCCGGTATTGCAATAAGAAAAAGTATATAACAGACAGCAAGCAGGACTAACGGCTGCCAAATCGGAAGCAATCCTAACAACACACCAAACGATACAGCAATCCCTTTTCCGCCCTTCCCTTTATTAAAAATAGAATGCGCATGTCCAAATACAGGCGCTGCAACTACAAATGTAAATAACCAAGATTCTATTCCAATATGAGATTTGCATAGCATAATTGGGAGTGCTCCCTTTAAGAGATCAAAAAACAATGCCAGAAATCCGCAGCCCGGTCCACCGCACGCAAACGCATTAAATGCGCCGGGATTTCCGTCATCAGACTCCTGCATCACATCAACTTTTTTAAAAAGAAACGGAATAATCCTTCCAAAGAGAATGCTTCCCGACAAAAAGCCAATCACAATATAAAATAAATATCCATATTCCATAAAACAACCCACTTTCCCGGAATAAATTTTGATTTAATGATTTTTAAGTAAGTACTGTCAGTTTAACATATTGAAAAAATGCCTGCAACAATTTTGCAGTCCAGTTAAAACAGCCTGCAGCAAAAGTAGGCAAGAGCCCTATATTATGCTATATTATGGCTGTACGAATTATTACTTTGAAACCGAAGAAGAAGTTATCTTTAGACATTATAAGAAAAGAAATCCCCCGGCAAACTTTATATAAAGTCTCCCGGGGGATTTAGATATTCTATTCTCTACAAATTACTGAAGTTTCATCGGATTCAGCTTTACGCCAGGTCCCATTGTAGATGTAAGAACTACACTCTTCAGGTACTGACCTTTTACTGCTGCCGGTCTAACTTTGATAATTGCATCGATAAGCGTCTGGAAGTTGTCCGCTAACTGCTCCTCAGTAAAGGATGCTTTACCGATCGGCACATGGATAATGTTTGTCTTGTCCAATCTGTACTCAATCTTACCAGCCTTAATTTCATTGATTGCTTTTGTTACATCCATAGTAACTGTTCCAGCTTTCGGGTTCGGCATAAGACCTTTTGGTCCAAGTACACGTCCGAGACGTCCAACAACACCCATCATATCCGGTGTAGCTACTACTACGTCAAAGTCAAGCCATCCTTCGTTCTGAATCTTCGGGATCAACTCATCTCCACCTACGAAATCTGCTCCTGCTGCTTTTGCTTCTTCTGCCTTTGCATCCTTAGCAAATACAAGAATACGAACAGTCTTACCTGTTCCGTGTGGAAGCACAACAGCACCACGAATCTGCTGATCAGCGTGACGTCCGTCACAGCCTGTTCTGATGTGAGCTTCGATTGTTTCATCAAATTTTGCAACTGCTGCTTTCTTTACAAGAGCGATACCCTCTTCTTTGTCGTAAAGGTTTCCTCTCTCAATCTGTTTTGCAGCTTCGATATATTTCTTTCCTCGTTTCATTCTAATAAACCTCCTTGTGGTATTTGCGGGAACGAACCCCTCCCACTAATTTCACTTTGTTACATCTCTATACCGGTTTCTTGCTTTTCAAGACACAAAAAGTAAGCCCCCGCTATATGCGACACACTACGCCTCTACTACAGTTACTCCCATAGAACGGCATGTTCCTTCGATCATGCTCATAGCTGCTTCTACAGTTGCTGCATTCAAGTCAGGCATTTTTGTCTTAGCGATTTCTTCTACCTGAGCTTTTGTAATTGTTGCAACTTTGTTCTTGTTCGGAACACCTGAACCAGATTTGATGTTGCAGGCTTTCTTAATCAGAACTGCTGCCGGTGGTGTCTTTGTAACGAAGCTGAAACTTCTGTCGTTATAAACTGTAATAACTACAGGAATGATCAGATCTCCCTGATCTGCTGTTCTTGCATTGAACTGCTTTGTAAACTCAACAATGTTTACACCATGCTGTCCAAGAGCAGGACCAACCGGCGGTGCCGGAGTTGCTTTTCCTGCAGGAATCTGTAATTTAATATAACCTTCTACTTTTTTTGCCATTTTTCATTACCTCCTTGTGGTATTGGCGGGATAACATCCCTCCCACAGTTTTAATCCATCTTTTTTACTTCTGAAAAGCTGAGTTCAACCGGCGTCTCGCGGCCAAACAACTCTACATTGATAGACAAGCTCTGTTTCTGCGGATTTATTGTCTGGATTGCTCCAACAGTACCTTCCCATGCGCCGCTCAATACAGTAATCATATCACCAATCTCATAATCATAATGTATCTCTTCCGAATGGATTCCGAAACGATTCATCTCTTCTTCCTCCAACGGAACCGGCTTAGATCCAGGTCCGACAAACCCTGTCACTCCACGAGTATTCCGAACAACATACCATGTGTCATCATTCATGATCATATGAATCATAACATACCCTGGAAACAATTTCTTGAGACTCACCTTCTGAACACCGTTTTTCATCTCAACGACTTCTTCCATCGGAACTCTAACCTCCAGGATCTGGTCCTCCAGATGACGATTCTCGATTGTCTTATCAATATTTGCTTTCACCTTGTTCTCATACCCTGAATAGGTATGAACTACATACCATCTTGCCTCTGACATAAAATTCACCTTTCTGCTCTGGTCAATTACTTCACCAACAAGTCAATTCCATATTTAAGGACGGCATCGATTACTGCAATCAACGCTCCCAGTAATACAGAGACTGAAACAACTGCCGTTGTCTGTTTTGCAAGTGTGTTTTTGTCCGGCCAAACGACTTTTTTAAACTCTGCCTTAAGTCCTTTAAACCAGCTTTTCTTCTGAGCTTTTTCCTTCTTATCACTCATAATTCCACTTCCCTCCAACGACTATTTTGTCTCTTTGTGCAGTGTGTGTGATTTGCAGAACTTACAATACTTCTTTGTTTCCATACGCTCAGGATGATTCTTCTTATCCTTGGTCATGTTGTAATTGCGGTTCTTGCATTCTGTACATTCCAATGTAATTCTTGTGCGCACAACTTCCACCTCGCTTCTTATATGCTTATTTACGTGTTGCTGATGGTTGCGAGCCATCTGATTTTAGGCATAAAAAAAAGACCTACTTCCATTCGCCAGAAGATTGTATCACAATCTGGCAATGGAAGTCAAGTCTTTTACACTTTATTTCGCTTATTTACTCCACTTCAATTTTCTTTTCTTCCAATCGTCTATACACATCCCCACGCAAAATCGTATAGAGTACAGACACCAGCGGAATAAACACGAGCATTCCGACAACTCCCATCAGACTTCCTCCGATACTGACTGCCGCCAGCACCCAGATAGACGGAAGACCTACCGAATTCCCCACAACTTTCGGATAAATCAAATTTCCTTCGATCTGCTGCAGCACAAGGAACAGGATCACGAAGATCACAGCCTTCCATGGGTCTACCATAAGGATCAAGAAGGCGCCCACCGCACATCCGATAAATGCGCCAAAAATCGGAATCAACGCGGTAAACGCGATCAGCACTCCGACCAGCAGAGCATACGGCAAACGGATAATTCCCATCACCACAAAGAACATCGTTCCAAGGATCAGTGCTTCCACACACTGTCCGGTCAGGAAACTGGAAAATGTCTTATAAGTCAATGCGCAGATATCCAACACGCTGTTCACACGTTTCTCCGGCAAGTACGCAAACAGTATCTTCTTCACCTGTATGTGCAATTTTTCTTTTTGAAGCAGAATATAACAGGCAAACACAAATGCGATGAAAAATGTCGTAACACTACCGACTATGCTGGTAGCTACTGAGATTGTGGAATCAAATACATTTCCCACACCACTTTTAAAAAATTCAATCACGCTATTGAGCATCTTATCCCAGCTCATATCCATTTCACCAATCATTTCAAGAACTTCTTGATTATTTTCAAATAAATCCTCCAACCACAGAATCGCCTGCGGGATAAAATGCTGAATATTTCTGCCCAGGCTGACAAACGTCTGCCCCAATTGAGGAATCACAACAAACATGACAATCGCAACGATTCCCAAAACACCAATGATTGTCAGTACGAGACTTACCGGCCGCGATAGTTTCTGTACTCTTTTATTTTTCAGCGCAGTCTCTTTTTTAAAGATATTTCGTTCCAGAAAACTCATTGGGACATTTAAAATAAACGCAATTGCTCCCCCCATCAAGAACGGAAAGGCAATATTCCACAAAAAACCAAGGAAACCAAACACCTTTGTATAATTCCACAACGCAATTAAAAGCACCAGCGTAAATACAATCAGATGGCGCATATGACGCATATTTTCTTTATTAAAATTCATAATCGGTACACCTCGCAAAAAATTCTACTGCTAGTGTAGCATACCCTTTGCAAATCTGCCATAAAGTTTTTATAAAGTATCGTGTTTCCCTTTTTTCATATCTATTTCTCAAAAAATACCGGTCAGCTTACATATTGCAATCGCAATCGAAAAAATCGCAATTCCACGTTTCAGTATTACTTGATTGACCCGCGCCGCATTCTTACTTCCGTAAAACACACCTACCCCATGGAAAATCAGCGCCACAAACAAAATTGGCAGAATTTTTTTCCAATCACACTGTCCCAGATACCCAATCACAGCAGGCAGCCCGATAAAAATAGAATTAAACAATGCAACTCCCACCGCTGTTCGCACCGGCACTCCAAACACAACAAGCAGCGGCATCACAAGTACCGGTCCTCCCGCACCGGACATAGAACAGATTGCCCCTGTCACAAATCCAAGGAACAAGGTCAACGGCAAGTTATTTTCAATAGAAGGTCCTGCTTTCTCTGTATTCCTCTCCTTATCTTTTCTTAAAATAATAGAAATGCCGGATAACAATACAACCAAATATAACAACATCTTTACTTGTTCTTCTGGAATAATCAAGTTCAGCCTTACTCCGACAACCGCCCCGATCAAACTGCCAACACTTAATTTCCAAGCAAATCTAACATCCAGATTCCCTGCTTTTTTATAGTTCCATGCGCCCAAAATTCCGGATACAATAAACGCCGCAAAGCTTAACGCCAACCCTTCTGAAACGCCCATTCCCAAACTAGCCGTATAAAACATAGGGAGCAGAAAGCCTGCTACCCCACAAAGTCCGACCAATGCTCCGACCGCTAGATTTGCTCCCGCAATCATCAGCCAGATTCCCATAATCACAACACTCCTTCTTTCCTCATATATTCTGTAACTTCATATTGAATTTTCTCTTCATCCAGCGTTTTGATTTCTCGGTTTTTCATCAAGATTTTCCCATCCACAATCATATCTTGGACATCTCCGGCCTCTCCACATTCAAACAATGTATGCAGCAAATTTCCACTAGGAATCATTCTTCCAACTTCCAGATTTACACTTATGAGATCCGCCTTATATCCTGCCTTAAGCTGTCCACAGACGCCTATTTCATCAATCGCCGCCGCACCGCCTTCAAATAACATACGGAAAAGAAGTTCTGCAGGCATTACTTTCGGATTTCGATTCGGAACTCCATGATATATATTCATCAGCGACCGAAAAATCCTCAGCTCACTCCACAGGCTAAGTCCACCATGGGCAGCTCCGTCTGTGCCAAATCCGGGAACCATTCCACGAGACACCAAATCCGGAGTATCGGGAACTGCTTTTCCACAATTGCTGAACGGACAATAGCATACCTTGACACCGTAATGCTTTATCAGTTCCTTCTCCTTTTCTGTCAAAATCAAACTATGCGCTCCCAGAAATTTTTCTGAAAGGACATTCATTTTTTCCAAATATTCATAGGGATGCATCCCCTCTCGTTTCAGGATTCCGTCTATTTCTCCCTGATATTCATTCATATGTGCCTGCAGCATTGCATTTCTTTCTTTTGCATGCATTGCCGCCAATTCTGTCAATTCATCCGAACAAGAATTTAACGCCCGCAGCGAATAATATACTTTTAAATTCCCTTTTCCATTCCAGTTTTCATACAAAGAGTCTGTCATCTGTACTGCCTGTTTTGCATGCATTGCAACACTCTCCGGCAGTCCCTCTTCATCCATAGTAGAATATGAAAGACATCCTCGTAACCCCGTCTTTTCATACACGTCTGCCGCTGCATCCATATGATAACTTCCCGCATCTACAAATGCCGTGGTGCCGGATTTTATCATTTCCAAAGCTGCCACTTGTGCAGATAACCGCATTTTTTCCGGTGTTAATGTACTTTCAAAAGGAAGCATAATCCTTGTCCAGATGATTGGCTTTGCATCTAACACCAAGCCTTTCAATAACTGCTGCCCGGTGTGCATATGACTATCAATCATCCCCGGCATAAATAATTTCCCTCTTCCATCTATCACCTGTTCTGCCTTATATGCCTTCTCTCCACTCTTAGTCACTTCCAGAATCTTTCCATCTAAGATTGCTATATCCACTCCTTTTTCAAGAGTTTCATAATCAATCATCACAAAGGTATTTCTAACTAATATGCTACATTTTTCCATTTCACACATATCCTCCACTTTGAAACGCTTTTTACATTGCCCCAAATACATTCAACATCCATGTATCCCACAGACAAGATCCTAAAAATGTACCTGTCATTACCAACAGACCCACAATCAAAATTTTAGGCCCCTGTTTGATAAATGCCTTAAGCTGATCTCCAATCGCCAGTCCTGCATAGGCTCCCACCATCGTAAATGGCGCTGTAAAATTAATTTCCGCTGCTGCATTAATTACAAATTCCCGGATTGGCGAAAGCGGACATGCCAGCAGAAGTCCAATAATGGCACAATACGCCACAATCGGCAGTTTCAACGGTATTGTCTTCACGCAGAAGACCGCTATCATAGAAATCGCAACCAAAACGATCAATCCCGGAAGAGAATCCAAAAAACCTACATCATATCCGATAAAATTAGCCAGCCCCGTACCGCAGGCGCCTAATACTAATAAAAACAACCATTCTATGTATCTCATAATTTTTATTCCTCCGTCTTCTTTTCTTCTTTCTTCACAGCTTTCCATCTTCCCAGCTTGGGTTCTAATATGCAATACAACTTATCACACAAAGGAATTGCCAAAAACATATTGATATAGATCCCCGTTATTCCGGCCATTGTCTCGCCCACACTTGCCAGTGTTTTAATTGTTTCTGCCGCCTCCGGATAAATCGCACACAGAGACGCACTGGAACTTGCCATCATAATTCCTGCTCCTACTCCTGATGCCAACCCCAAGGCCTCCGGCTGAAACCATCCGGTCATAGCCACTGCCGATGCTAAAATTCCAAAATAAATCGTACCAATCATTCCGCCCACGATATAGATTGAAAGACTTCCACGCGCCTCAGCCGAATCCGAACCATAAATATTATTAATCAAAGCCATATGATACTCTCGATTAATTGAAAAACATGCACCCACAGCCTCTCTCTTCATTCCTAACAGAATCGCAACCGGCAGCGCCAAAAAGATTCCAAACAAATTTCCAAAACCATGGAGCAGCACCGCAGGACCCGCATCTAAAATCGTCTCAATATTGGCCCCCGCTGTAATTCCCAGTTTTGCAATAAAGGGGGCAATCCCCACAACAACCAGTTTTGAGGCTGCTTTTACCTGCTCATTATTTACAATTTTTGCAACTTGTGGACCACAGCATACGCCTAGAATAATTGCATAAAAAATCGGAAATAGAATAAACATCCCTTTTCCTATCGGTATCTTAATCTGTCCAATACTATCTGCGATTAAGATAAATGCAAATGCAAGCAAATAAACTTTCCACTCCACCTTAATTCTTTGACCTAATGATGCATAGGCAAATATTTCTTTCCTTTTTGCCATTTTGTTTACCTCCCATTATCTGCGTCTCCTTCACATTCTCCGTTTCCCGACGCCCTCTTTATTTGTTACTGCCATTCTACCTAAATCCAAATTTTACAAAAAGGACATTTGAGGTGTTTTTCATATATTTCGTATTTAAAATCATTTTTCCAGTCACTTTCTCCTGTTTTCACAATTCTTATTTGCATTTTTTGTGCATTTTGCTATACTTTAAACTAGAATATATGCAAGGATATCAATATCAAACGGAGGAATTTACTGTGACTTTGGAAAAATTGGAACAAGAAGTTCCGGAATTATACGAATACACAAAAACAATGCCACCCTATATCCGACAAAAAGCCATAATCAAAATCCACCCGCCCGGCGGTTTAATTCACCAAAAGGACTGTGAACTGCAATATTTAGGGATTGTAGCCAAAGGAGAAAATCGAGTCATCAATGAATTTGAAAATGGAAAAATCTATATGATTGAAACCAATAAAGCAATTGATTTCATTGGCGAGGTAACACTTCTAGCCAACCTCCCCCGAACCTCTGTAACCATCGAGGCGCTTACAGCCAACACCGTTGTCTATATTCCTCGAAAGGATGCAGAAGAATGGATCAATTCTGATACACATATTTTGCGGAAAATGGCGCAAAGAACCGCTTTTAAACTCTATCGGTCCTCCTATAATAATGGTTTGAAACTGTATTACCCGCCTGCCTTTTTAATCGCAGATCATCTGGTCCGATTATATGAGCAAAAGTACCCTCAGTTTGCGGATACTTTTCCCCATGTTCCATCAGAAACTTCCAACAGTACTTTTCCTTTTATACTGCAAAAAACCAGAGAACGACTAAGTGAAGAATTGGGAATGAATATC
>CAJKWK010000020.1 GCA_905203555.1 uncultured Lachnospiraceae bacterium | reverse complement strand
TATAACCGAGGCGGTTGGTTTGAAGCTCTGTGGATAAAACTGCGGAAACTCAAGCGTGTTTTGGTCTTGACAACCTGTCAAGTGAAACGTATGCTAATAATAGCAAAATCTTTTAGGAGGTAAAAGTTATGAGAATTATTGTAGCAAAAGATTATAAGGATATGAGCAGAAAGGCAGCAAATATTATTTCTGCACAGATTATTACAAAGCCAAATTGTGTACTGGGATTGGCAACAGGTTCTTCTCCGATTGGTACATATGATCAGTTGGTAGAATGGTATGAAAAAGGAGATTTGGATTTTTCACAGGTATCTTCTGTGAATCTTGACGAGTATCGTGGCTTGGATCACAATCACGATCAGAGCTATTACTATTTTATGCATGAGCATTTGTTTGACCGGGTAAATATCGATCCTGCAAATACAAACGTGCCGGATGGAACTGAACCGGATGCAGAAAAAGAGTGCAGAAGATATGAAGAACTGATTGCTTCTTATGGCGGTGTAGATTTGCAGCTCCTGGGTCTCGGACACAATGGACATATCGGATTCAATGAACCGGCACCGGCATTTGACAAAGAAACACACTGCGTAGATCTGACAGAGAGTACAATCGAAGCAAATAAGAGATTCTTTGCATCAGCAGATGATGTTCCGAGACAGGCATATACAATGGGAATCGGTACGATCATGAAAGCAAAGAAGATTCTGGTTGTTGTAAGTGGTGAAGACAAGGCTGAAATCGTAGCAAAAGCATTTTATGGGGATGTAACACCGGAAGTGCCGGCTTCTATTTTGCAGTTCCATCCAGATGTGACTGTTGTAGTAGATGAGGCAGCAGCATCCAAACTTCCAAGATAAGAGGGCGTCGTATATGATTATTAAAAATATAAAGATTTTTGGCGAAGATAAGTGTTTTGCTCCTGGTGCAATTGAGATTTGCGATGGGAAATTTACAGCAGTAGGAGAGCAGTTAGAAGCGGGTACGGATGAAATTATAGATGGTGAAGGCTGTTTTGCGATTCCGGGATTGGTAGATGTCCATTTTCATGGCTGTGTTGGCGATGATTTTTGTGATGCAACACCGGAAGCAGTCGCACATATTGCAGAACATGAGGCATCGATCGGTGTTACCTCTATCTGTCCGGCAACTATGACTCTTTCGGAAGAAGATCTGCATCGGATTATGAAAAACGGTGGAGACTATGAAGGTAAAAAGGGTGCGAAACTGGTCGGAATTAATATGGAGGGTCCATTTATCAGTTCTAAGAAAAAAGGCGCTCAGGCAGGCACACACATTCGTGCATGTGATGTAGCGTTATTCCATGAACTGCAGAAGGATGCAAAAGGACTGATTAAAATTGTAGATATTGCGCCGGAAAATGATGGAGCAATGGAGTTTATTGATGCGGTGAAGGATGAAGTGGCAGTGTCAATTGCACACACGACAGCAGATTACAATACAGCATCAGAAGCGTTTGCACGAGGAGCACGTCACGTGACTCATTTGTACAATGCAATGCCGCCGTTGAATCATAGAGATCCGGGCGTAATCGGAGCTGCAAGAGATGCAGAGCAGTGTCGTGTAGAATTGATTTGTGACGGTGTGCATATCCATCCGTCTGTTGTGCGTGCAACATTTGAGATGTTTGGTCCGGAGAGAGTGATCTTGATTAGTGACAGTATGCGTGCGACTGGTCTGACAGATGGTCAGTATACACTTGGCGGTCAGGATGTTTTTGTAAAAGGACCAAAAGCAACTTTGGCGGACGGAACAATTGCAGGTTCTGCAACAGATCTGATGGGATGTTTGAGAGTGGCAGTAAAGGAAATGGGAATTCCATTGGAAGATGCCATCGCTTGTGCAAGTGTGAATCCGGCAAAGGAAATCGGAATTTATGATACTTGCGGAAGTATTACTGTAGGAAAAGCAGCCGATCTGGTACTGCTGGATGAGGATCTGAATGTAAAAGCAGTGTTCGTTGATGGGTGCAGACAGTAAGCGAAAACAGTGAGTTATAAATAAAGTATAAACAATATTACCAAAAAATAAATTTCATGGTTGACTTCTGTTGTGGAATTTGTTATAGTTAGTGTAGTAATTGAAAAACGTTGGATTGTTACTGCACGGCAGGCAAAACCAGTTTTTATAGGCAAGGTGCATTCCGGGCTTATAAACACTGGTTTTTTTATCTTATTGTGGGTCTGCCACCTGGCGAAAGGAAACAAGGATATTTATGGTAATTGATAAGATAATCAATAATAATATTGTTTCAGCCTTTGATGATACAGGTAAAGAAGTCGTGGTAATGGGGCGGGGGATTGGCTTTGGTAAAAAAGCCGGATGTGAGATTCAAAAGGATCAGATTGAAAAGGTTTTCCGGATAAAGAGTCAGACTCTTGCAGAGCAGTTTAAAGAACTGCTGGCAAATATGCCTCTGGAGCATGCCCGTATTTCGAATGATATTATTTCATATGCGGAAAGTGAATTAAAACTTCGACTGAATCAGAGCATATATGTGACTCTGACAGACCATATTAACTTTGCAATAGAACGACTGAGGATGAAGATTCGGTTGGAAAATGCATTGTTGTGGGAAATCAAGAGGTTCTATCCTCAAGAATACAGACTGGGACAATATGCAGTTGAGTTGATTGAAAAGAGACTCGGAGTCATACTTCCGGAAGATGAAGCCGGATTTATAGCACTGCATTTTGTGAATGCAGAATACGGAACCGATATCCGGGATGCATTGAATTTTCCTAATCTGATGCAGACGATTTTAAAAATCGTAAAAGAAGAGCTGCAGATTGAATTCGATGAAGATTCCTTGCATTACGAGCGTTTTGTAACGCATGTCAAGTTTCTCTTGCAGCGTGTTTATCGCAAAGAATTGCTGCCGGATGAAGAGGAAGAACTGGCTGCGATGGTGCAGCGAAAGTATCATAGAGAGTATGTCTGCAGTAAAAAGATTGCAGAATATATAGAAAAAGAAACAGGTAGTAAAATTTCCGGAGAAGAGATGATGTATCTTGCAATTCATATCCGGAGAATTACAATGGCAGAAGATGCCGAAGACTAGGAGGAAGAAAAATGTTTGGACTTTTCAAAAAGAAAAAAACAGAGTACTTGCTGGGAGCGCCGGCGAAGGGAAACGCTGTACCGTTGACAGAAGTCAATGATCCGACATTCAGTGAAGGAATGCTTGGACAGGGAGTTGCAGTGATTCCGTCAGAAGGTAAGATTTATGCTCCGATTGATGGTGAAGTTGGTATGGTATTTGATACATTGCACGCAGTAAGCCTTACAGCAGATTGCGGTGCAGAAGTTCTCATTCATGTAGGGCTGGATACAGTTAAGATGAATGGAGATGGTTTTGTTGGTCATGTTCAGGCCGGAGACAAAGTAAAAAAAGGTGATCTGTTGTTGGAAGTTGATCTGGAAAAAGTTAAAGCAGCAGGTTATGATACGATCACTCCGATGCTGATCTGCAACACAGATGATTATACGTCTGTTGAGGGATTGTCAGGTAAGGATGTGGAACCGGGCGATGATGTGATCAAGATCACGCCACAGGCATAATGAATGTATTTTAACCGGCGGTAAAGCCGGATAAAATAAATAAAGGGATTAACAAATGTTGAGAGTTTAAGAAGGAGGTTCATTATGAAGTTTTTACAGAAATTAGGTAAAGCCCTGATGCTGCCAGTAGCAGTTCTTCCGATCTGTGGTATTCTGATGGGTATCGGTTACTTGCTTTGCCCAGCTACTATGCAGGGTGGAGATATTATTGGATTCGTTCCGAAGCTGGGATTATTCCTGGTAAAAGCAGGTGGAGCCCTGATTGATAACATGGCTATCCTGTTTGCAATTGGTGTTGGTGTTGGTATGGCTGATGACAATGACGGTACAGCAGGTGTTGCTGCACTGGCATCTTGGCTGATGATCACAACTTTGTTATCAACAGGTGTTGTTACAACAATCATGCCATCTATCGCTGAAAACGCTGACAAAACATTGGCATTTGACAAAATCGCTAACCCGTTTATCGGTATTATCGCTGGTATCATCGGATCTATGTGCTACAACAAATTTAAGAGCACAAAACTTCCGGACTGGCTGTCATTCTTCAGTGGAAAACGTTGCGTAGCAATCGTTGCAGGTGTTGTTTCTATTCTTGTTTCTGCAGTTCTGCTGTTTGTATGGCCAATCCTCTTTGGTGGATTGATTGCAATCGGTGAAGCTATCGTTGGTCTTGACGCAGTTGGAGCAGGTATCTATGCATTCCTGAACCGTCTGTTAATCCCAACAGGTCTGCATCACGCATTGAACAACGTATTCTGGTTCGATACAATCGGACTTGGTGACCTGTCTCACTTCTGGGCAGGAGAAACATCTGCAGATGTAACATGGAGCCTTGGAATGTACATGTCTGGATTCTTCCCATGTATGATGTTTGGTATCCCAGGTGCAGCTTTGGCTATGGTACATACAGCTAAGAGCAACAAGAAGAAAGTTGCTATCGGTCTTGTAGGATCTGCTGCTCTTTGTGCATTCATCTGTGGTGTTACAGAGCCGTTCGAGTTTGGATTTATGTTCCTTGCTCCAGTATTGTACGTAATTTACGCTTTGTTATATGGTATCTTTACAGTTATTACAGTTGCTCTTGGTTTCCGTGCAGGATTCTCTTTCTCTGCTGGTGCAACAGACCTTCTGTTCTCCGCATCCCTGCCGGCAGCAGCTAAGACATGGCTGATTATTCCGCTTGGTATCGCAGCATTTATCGTATTCTACGTTGTATTCCGTTTTGCTATTACAAAATGGGATCTGAAGACACCAGGTAGAGAAGATGATGATGAAGATGAAACAAAAGTTATCCTTGCAAACGATGATTTCACTGAAGTAGCTAAGATTGTCTTAGAAGGTGTTGGTGGAAAAGAGAACGTAACAAGCATTGATAACTGTATTACAAGACTCCGTCTTGAAATCAAAGACTACACAGCAGTTGATGAGAAGAAGATTAAATCTGCAGGTGTTGCAGGAGTAATCAGACCTGGAAAGAACTCTGTACAGGTTATCATCGGAACTAAAGTACAGTTCGTTGCTGATGAGTTTAAGAAACTTTGTAAATAATCATGATTAATTATTTAATCCCTTTTTCGGAGAGCCCGCAGTATCTGCGGGCTTTTTGAATATAGTAGGAAAAAGAGTTAAAATATAATAAAATAATATATAATTAACGAGATGAGAGAAAGGAGAAGAGTGAAAACAATGAGTTATGTACTGGAAGCCTGTGTTGACAGTGTAAAATCCGCAATTGAGGCTGAAAAGGGCGGAGCAAAACGTGTGGAACTTTGTGGAAATCTGATCATAGGAGGAACTTCTCCGGGAGCGGCGTTGTTTCGCCAGGTAAGAAAGCATACCGACCTTCAGATTCGGGTGCTGCTCCGTCCCCGGTTTGGTGATTTTTGTTATGATGATTTTGAATTTGAGATGATGAAAGAAGACACGGCGATGTATCGAGATCTTGGTGCAGATGGAATTGTAACAGGGATTTTAAAACCGAATGGAGACTTGGATGTTGAGAGAATGAGAGAATTGGTTGAAATTGCAGGTAATACAGATGTTGCCTTACATCGGGCATTTGATGTATGTCGTAATCCACAGGAGACTTTGGAACAGGCTGTTGAGCTTGGGATAAAAACCATTTTAACGAGTGGACAGAAAAATTCTGCCTGGGAAGGAAGAGATTTGATAAAAGAAATGGTTCAGCAAAGCGCCGGAAGGATAGAAATTCTGGCTGGGGCAGGGATTTCTCCTGAAACAATTGAAAAATTGCTCCCATATACCGGTACAACATCCTATCATATGTCTGGAAAAGTAACTCTGGATAGCAAAATGGAATTTCGCAGGGAAGGGGTCAGTATGGGATTTCCGGGATTTAGTGAGTATGAAATCTGGCAGACGGATGCAGAGAACATACGAAGAGCGGTGGAGGTGCTGAAAAGATAATATCAGGAAATAAAAAAACGGAGACGGTGGGATTCGAACCCACGTGCCGCGTTGGCGGCAAAGCGATTTCGAGTCGCTCTCGTTATGGCCTCTTCGATACGTCTCCATAGTAATAAAATAAATCTGATTGTATACAGATCACGATATGAAATTGTTATATACAGGGCGGCTGATTGCCGCCCTATACTTATTCGTCCCTGTGTGACTTGGAGGTTTCTGCAGAAACTTCCTTTTTATGCATTTCAGGCAAATAAACGTGAACCAATTGAATACGGTTCTTGTCCAGCTTTTCTACTACCAGACGGATGCCGCTTTCGGTTGTGTATTCGTCACCAACCTCCGGAAGCCGGTCTAAATGTTCGATGATATATCCGCCGAGGGAATCAAAATCCTCGGACTTGAATTGAACATCGCTCCGTCCATCCTCCTCTAAACGATCATTTAAATCGTCCAGATTATAAGAACCTTCAATCAGGTATTCATTTTCTTTGAGAACTTTTACAAATTGTTCTTCCTCGTTTTCGTCATATTCATCGTGAATCTCACCGACAATTTCTTCGAGGATATCTTCCAATGTAATGATTCCGGCGGTTTCACCGTATTCATCCAAAACAATGGCAATATTCAGAGAAGCATCACGCATCTCAACGAGCAGCTCGGAAATGCTTTTGTATTCGTATGTGAAATAGGCCTCTCTCAAAATATCGCGAATCTGGAAATGATCCTTGTCATCAAATAAAAGTAAATCCTTCATATTGATTGTTCCGATAATATTGTCCGTTGTTTCCTCGTAAATCGGGATTCGCGTAAACTTGTCCTCTTTGAATATGGCAATCAGCTCTTGATAGCTGCTGTTGACATCTGCAAAGGTAACGTGAACGCGGGGAACCATAACGTCTTTTGCGCGGGCATCACCCAGATCGAACACGTTGTATATCATTTCTTTTTCTTCAGATTCGATGACTCCGTCCTCGTGGCTTACGTCCACAATTGTTCGTAGTTCATCCTCTGTCATCGCATTATTCCTGTCGTTCGGGTCAACGCGGAAAAGAAACAGGATTCCGCGGCATATAATGTTAATCAGGAAAATGAGCGGCGTCATGAGAGTCATAAAGGCTTTCAGCACCGGAATATAAGCAAGTGACAGTTGGGCGGACTTAATAGTTGCCAGGTTCTTCGGGGTAATCTCACCGAATACCAAAATGGCGATCGTCATAAGTCCTGTTACAAAACTGATCATTGCTCCGCCGAAATTGTAGGCAAGTGTTGTAGCAAGTGAGGTTGCACAGATGTTCACGATATTATTACCGATCAAAATAGCACTCAACATCTTGTCGGTGTGATGTTCTGTAATATCTAGCACAGTTGCGGCACGTTTGTTTCCTTCATCTGCAAGAGATCTCATTTTAATCTTGCTTACAGTTGTTAAAGCTGTTTCAGCAGAAGAAAATACTCCGGATAAAATCAATAAAATAATCAATGTAATAATTTGTATGGCGTCACTCGGGTCCAATGATTGTTCAACTCCTTTAAAAATGTTTTTGTTACTTTAGGTTTTAACTACGAGTACACGAAAATAATATACATCATTCTGAAGAAATTTGCAAGGTTTTTACAGCTCTTCTGCCTGTAATGCATTGTTCCGTTTCAAGTTCGGTCTCTGTGCGGTTGAATTTTGCATGGTTTTATTGTATGATGTGAAAAGAATCAAAGAGTTTGAAATATAGAATAATAAGAGTATAAGAATAAGAGCATAGGATTGATAGAAAAAAGATTGGAGATATTTTATTTATGGGATTGCATGAAGAATTGTGTGGAATTCTGGGATCAGAGAATGTGTTAAAAGAAGAACCGATGAAGAATCATACTACTTTTCGCGTGGGTGGACCGGCAGACTGGCTCGTGACACCGACAGAGGAAGAACAGATCCGGGACGTTGTGAATTTGCTGCGGGCAGAAAAAGTACCATATTATGTGATGGGAAATGGAAGTAATCTGCTGGTTGGTGACAAGGGATATCGTGGCGTGATTATCCAGCTGGGAAAGAATCTGAGTCAGATCCGGATGACGGAGGAAGGCGTGCTTTACGCACAGGCAGGCGCTCTTTTGTCAAAGATTGCGGCAGAGGCATTTGCGCAGAGCTTGACAGGATTTGAATTTGCATCGGGCATTCCGGGGACTCTCGGCGGTGCAGTGATGATGAATGCGGGTGCATACGGCGGAGAGATGAAACATGTTTTAAAGGATGCATTAGCGTTGACAGCGGATGGGGAACTGCGGGTACTTCCGGTTGAGCAGATGGCGCTGGGGTATCGGACCAGCATTTTTGCACAGAATGGGGATATTGTGCTTAGTGCACAGATCAGACTGCAGCCGGGCAATCCGGAGGAGATTCGTGCATATATGGATGAGCTAAAGGAAAAACGGATTACAAAGCAGCCGCTTGAGTATCCAAGTGCAGGCAGCACATTTAAGCGTCCGGAAGGATACTTTGCGGGGAAACTGATTGAGGATACCGGGCTGCGGGGATTTCAGGTTGGCGGCGCACAGGTTTCAGAAAAGCACTGCGGTTTTGTGATCAACAAGGGGCAGGCCACAGCGGCAGATATTTTGTCACTGATCGAGCAGGTTTCAGATCGGGTAGAGGCAAAGTTTGGGGTGCGGCTGGAGCCGGAAGTGAAGAGGATTGGAGAGTTTTAAGATGAGATTTGTCATTGTAACAGGAATGTCGGGAGCCGGAAAATCTACAGCATTGAAAATGTTAGAGGATATGGGGTATTTTTGTGTAGATAATCTTCCGATTATGTTGCTGCCGAAGTTTGCGGAAATGATTTCCACACCCAACACCGAGGTGAATCGGGTTGCGCTGGGAATCGACATTCGAAGCGGACAGTCTTTGGATGGATTAGAAGAACGGCTGGAGGAGATGTATACCAGAGGAATTGACTATGAAATCCTCTTTCTGGATGCAAAGTCAAATGTGCTTGTGAAACGGTATAAGGAAACAAGAAGACAGCATCCGCTGGGAGGAGTAGGTCATATAGATGTAGGCATTGCAGAAGAACGGGAAAGAATTGCGTTCTTAAAAATGCGTGCCACGTATATACTGGATACAAGCAGGATGCTTACCCGGGAGCTGAAAGCGGAGCTGGAAAAGATTTTTGTAGAAGGAAAAGATTTTAAAAACTTATATGTTACTATTATGTCTTTTGGGTTTAAATATGGAATTCCTGAGGATGCAGACCTTGTATTTGATGTGCGGTTTTTGCCAAATCCATATTATATAGAAGATTTAAAAGCGAAGACAGGCAATGATAAAGAAGTACAGGAATATGTGTTGAATAACGAACGTGCAGATGTATTTTTGGAGAAATTAACCGGGATGATTGATTTCTTACTGCCGAATTATATCTGGGAGGGGAAAAATCATCTTGTAATTGCAATCGGATGTACCGGCGGAAAACATCGTTCTGTTACACTCGCAAACTGTTTGTATGATTTTGTAAAAAAACAGGAGCAGTACGGAGTACGTATTGAACATCGGGACATTGGAAAAGATGCTATTACAAAGGCTAAGTAATTGAAAAAAGAGGTATCGGAGACATGTCATTTTCGGGAAATGTAAAAGAAGAACTTTCCAGACAGTGGAGCAGTGCCAGGCACTGTCAGATTGCAGAACTGGCGGCGCTGCTTAGTATGTGCGGATCTATTACGATAGATAGCCGAAATCAATATGGGATTAAAATCCATACGGAAAATATTACAGTTGCAAGAAAGGTCTTTACATTAATCAAAAAAACATTTAATATAGAAACTGATATCTCAATCCGGAGGAATATTATAAGACAAAGTGTATCGTATTTTGTTATTGTAAAGAACCATAAGGAAGCACTTCGGATTCTTCAGGCAACAAAGCTGACAGATGAATATCGAGAGGGATTTGAAGAGATACATATTGTAAATCCTATCATAGTGCAGCAGACATGCTGCAAACGTGCTTTTTTGCGCGGTGTATTTCTTGCTGCGGGCTCCATGAGTGATCCGGCTAAGGCGTATCATTTTGAGATTGTCTGTGCAGCAGAATCGATGGCAGTGCAGCTGAGAGAAATGATCTGCGGATTTGCGATGGATGCAAAGATCGTTCAGAGAAAGAAGTCCTGGATCGTCTATTTAAAGGAAGGGGCTCAGATTGTAGATATCTTGAATATTATGGAAGCACCGTTATCTCTGATGAAACTGGAAAATGTCCGGATTTTGAAGGAGATGCGTAATACAGTGAATCGCAAGGTGAACTGTGAAACTGCCAATATCAATAAGACGGTTTCTGCGGCTGTCAGACAGTTGGAAGATATTAAGTATCTTCAGTCAACAATCGGTCTGGAAAAACTGCCGGAGGGGCTTACGGATGCGGCTATGGCACGTCTGGCGAATCCGGACGCTCCGTTAAAGGAATTGGGGGCTTGTTTGTCACCGCCGGTTGGAAAGTCGGGAATCAATCACCGATTGCGTAAGCTAAGTGAGTTGGCAGAGAAGGTTAGGCAAGAACAAGGAGGTTTATTATGATTGAGACACCTGTTGTCGTGAAACATGAGAATGGTCTGGATGGAAGACCGATTGCATTGCTGGTACAGGAAGCGAGCCAGTATGCGAGCCGAATCTATATTCAGATGGGAGAAAAAAGGATTAATGCCAAGAGCATTATGGGTATGATGAGTCTGAACCTTTCTGAAGGTGAGCAGGTCACAGTACTTACAGAAGGTGAAGATGAGGAAAAAGCAGCAGAAGGAATCCGTTCTTTTTTCTCAGATGCACAGGCGAAATAATGCGTAGGCGAAATAAAGAGATGGGTAATCAATAAATAGGTAATCATATAAAGAAGAGGGGGCTGTGCTGGGTGGCACAGTCTTTTCTGGATTTATGAGAATCGGATGCGAAAGGAGATGCGTGCATGAAGAAATTGTTATTTATTTATAATTCGAATGCAGGAACCGGGATGTTGAAACCAAAACTGGCAGATGTATTGGATATTTTTGTGAAGTCGGGATATGAGGTGACTGTTTATCCGACACAGAGATATCATGACGCACTGACGAAGACGCTTACTTATACCGGAGAGTATGATCTGGTCGTTTGCAGCGGTGGAGATGGTACTCTGGATGAAGTTGTAACCGGAATGGCAACTAGAATTAAGCAGGTTCCTATTGGTTATATTCCGGCAGGAACAACGAATGATTTTGCACGCAGTCTTCATATATCTAAGAATATGCTAGAAGCGGCAGATACGGCAGTAAACGGGACACCGCTGGCTTGCGATATCGGTGTTTTTAATGAGGATTTTTTTGTTTATATTGCGGCGTTCGGATTGTTTACGGATGTGTCTTATGAGACGAAGCAGAGTGTAAAAAATGTGTTGGGGCATTTAGCATATATATTGGAAGGGGCTAAGAGTATTTTCAATATTCCGTCCTATCATGTCAAGGTTACATATGAAGATCAGGTGATCGAGGAAGATTTCATGTTTGGAATGGTAACAAATTCCCGTTCTGTAGGTGGATTTCAGGGGATTATCGGCAAAGATGTAGTATTTGATGATGGTGAATTTGAAGTGACTCTGATTAAAATGCCGAAGAATCCGTTGGAATTAAATGAAATCATAGCAGCGATCTTGATCCGTCAGATTGATTCTAAGCATATTTATTCATTCCGAACCGGAAAGATACGGTTCGAATCTCTGGAAGAGATTCCATGGACGCTGGATGGGGAATTTGGCGGAGAGCATGATATCGTAAATATTATGAACCGGAAACAAGGGCTGCAGATCATGGTTAAGGAAAGCGTAAAAGAGGATCTGTCAGGCGCTTTAGCGGGAGAAATGAATTCAGCAGATAAGACTGAACAGGAAAAAACAGAAACAGAAGAAAGCTAAAAAGCTGAAAATTGTAAAAAAATGAAAAAAATACTTGCACATTTTGATTCTATATGATATAGTAGGTTTTGCTTGTGAGAGATACAAACAAGTAAAACCTATATGGCTCCGTGGTCAAGCGGTCAAGACGCTAGCCTCTCACGCTGGAATCAGGGGTTCGATTCCCCTCGGAGTCACTAAGATAAGAAGATGTCATTCCTTTTAAGGAGCGACATCTTTTTTTGGCTTTTTTGAGTTTATTGATTTTCGTAAGATTGTATTTTATTCAGAGGTTTGAATCCATGAAAAAAGACATTGTCACACACGCTGTACAGGGTGGAAACAATGTCTCTTTTTTACTTTTCGCTTTTGTCTTTTTTAAATCTTGAGAAAAATCCCTTTTTCTTCTGAGGTGTCTCTAATGGACCTCTTAATCCGCGGACATTTGTAATATAGATTCCGCTGACAACTGCTTTGACCTCTTTTTTCACTGGAATCAGTGGGAAAATCTGCTCGTCACACATCAGTGTCATAATCTTCGGACCGACTTTAGCTTTGACAACAGCCACCTTTGTACGGCGAAGATACTTAGGTGTGTTCTCAAGAACAACAGCCGGAAGACCAGCCTCCTTGAGTTTCATTCGTTTCTTGTCAATAATCAGCATGTTCATAGTCTGTGCGACTGCATCCATCTGTGCTTTTTGTTCTGCTTGTTTTTTCTCTGCCTTTTTTCCAAAGAAATAGAGTGCAATCAGTACAGCAACTAAAACTACTAATATTACAATTAAAACAATTGTACCTGTCTTCACAATAACTCCTCCTAAATGACCTTTATACTTTTAATATTGTATCATTGTTTGAAGGGAAGTGCAAGCAATTGTATTTTAGAAAATAGGGTTACTTTTCAGAAGAAAAACGAGTATACTGTATGTAAATAGGGATGAGTAAAGGAGATTTTATGCTAGAATCTGTTTGGACTACAGTGACAGCCATCAGCGATTTTGTGATGGACAATCTGGTTATTATTAATATTTTGCTATCGTTGATCATTATATTTTTTCAGAGAAGGAATCCGCAGACGGTCTGGACTTGGCTGCTGATTTTATATTTTATTCCAATTGTCGGATTTGTGTTATATCTTTTGATCGGACAGGATTTCCATAAAAGCAGGATGTTTAAAGCAAAGGAAATAGAGGGAGAGCTAAAGTATGCGGTAAGGCGGCAGGAAGAAAATATTTACCGGAAAAAGCTGCGGCTTGCAAATCCGGAATTGGGGCGTTTCCGGGATCTGATCCTGTATAATCTGGAAGCCGGACAGGCTGTTTTGACGGATAATAATGATGTGCGGATCTATACGGATGGAAAAGAAAAGTTTCGTGCGTTGATGCAGGAGATTGAACAGGCAAAACGATATATTCATATTCAATATTATATTATCCAGCGGGATGAACTCTGGCGCGAGATAGAGAAGGTCCTTGTGAAGAAAGTAAAACAAGGTGTGGAAGTTCGTGTGTTGTTTGACAGTATGGGATGCCGTTCTATGCACCAAAAGGACTGGGAGCGGATGTCGCGGGCAGGAATTCACGTGGCAGAATTTTTTCCGGCGTTGTTTGGACCTCTTCAGCTGCGTATCAATTACCGGAATCACCGGAAAATCGTCGTGATTGACGGCCGGGTCGGGTTTGTCGGTGGATTTAATGTAGGAAGAGAGTATCTGGGATTGGAAGAAAAATTTGGCTATTGGAGAGATACGCATCTGTGTATAGAAGGGGCGGCAGTGACTTCACTTGCTGTCCGCTTTGTGTTGGACTGGAATTATGCGGCAAAGGAAAATCTTTTCTTAGAAGATAAGTTATTTGAGATCCCCCGGTATGTCCGCAATGGTCATGATCCGGTGCAGATTATTTCCAGCGGACCGGATTCTCAGATTAAAACAATACATGATAATTATTTGAGGCTGATCCACAGTGCGAAACATCATGTGTATATTCAGACTCCGTATTTTATTCCGGATGATTCGATTTTAGATGCGCTTAAAATTGCCAGTCGTTCAGGAATCGATGTGCGGATCATGGTGCCTTGTAAGCCGGATCACCCATTTGTGTATTGGGCGACCTATTCCTATTTGGGAGATATGGTAGCGGCGGGAGCAAAATGCTATGTTTACGACAATGGATTTCTCCATGCGAAGACGCTGAGCGTAGATGGGATGGTTGCCTGTGTTGGTACAGCAAATATGGACATTCGCAGCTTTGGATTGAATTTTGAGGTCAATGCGGTTATTTATAGCGAAAGAACGGTGCAGCGTCTGGAAAGAGCTTTTGAAAATGATATGACGAAGTCTACACATGTAACAAGAAAGGTTTATGATCAGAGGAGTTTGGTGATTAAAACAAAGGAACAGTTTTCCAGATTGTTATCTCCGCTCTTGTAGTTTGTGAAATAACTATTAAATCCTAAGGAAATGCTTTGCCGAGCTTTTATTTAGAAGGGATTTGTGGTATACTTAATTGCGTTTGAGACTCTCTTTTAGGAGCGGTCAATACCTGAGAAGAAACTCAGAATATAATACGAGGTGACGTGAATATGATGAAGAAGAAATTAGCAGCTGCAGTGCTGTGTATTACAATGGCAGGAGCGTTGTCTGCCTGCAGCGGAGAACTCTCTAATGAGAATATTACCATTAAGCAGTATAAAGGTCTGGAAGTGGCACAGGTGGCTGAGCCGGAGGAAGTATCAGATCAGTACGTAGAGAGTACAATGAACAGTTACAGAGGTGCATCCTTGGAAACAGAGGGGACAGCAGAAGATGGAGATACTGTCAGCTTGGACTATGTCGGCAAGGTGGATGACGTAGCATTTGACGGAGGCAGCGCGCAGGGAGCAGAACTGGAACTGGGTTCCGGAGCTTATATCGGTGCAAATGGAGATTATAAAGGATTTGAAGAACAGATCGTAGGTCATAAACCAGGCGAGACTTTTGATATTGAAGTAAAATTCCCGGCAGATTACCAGAACACAGAAATGGCAGATAAGGTTGCTGTATTTACTGTGACTTTGAATGGAATTTATCCGGAGATGACAGATGAGTGGGTAAAGGGAATCAGTGAAGAGTCTGAGACTGTAGAAGAGTTCCGTAAGGAGATTCGTGAGAATATTGAAGAGTATAATAAAGAAAAAGTACAGTCCCAGCTGCGTTCTGAAGTAATGGAGGCTTTGCTGAACCAGATTGAAGTGAAAAAACTTCCGGAAAAGGATGTAGAAAAAGAAGTTTCTGACATGCGTGAGTATTATGAAGGCGTAGCTGAGCAGTATGAACTGGACTTTGCGGAGTTCTTGAGCACATACATGGGCATGGATGAAGAGAGTTTTGAAACAAAGGCAAAAGAAGAAGCAGAAAAAGCGGTAACGAGAAAACTTGCCTGTGAATTGATTGCGAATAAGAAGAATTTGAATCTGGACAAAAAAGAGATTGAAGAGATGACAAAAAAATATGCAGAACAGGCCGGATATGATGATGCAGAAAGTTTCAAGAAAGATTTTGGAGAAGACGTCATTGAGACGACTATTCTTCAGACAAAGGTAGCTGACTATCTGGTGGAAAACTGTGTACAGGTAGAAGCATCCGATGATACAAAAACGGAATAAAAAAGGATATCAGGATATTTGGAAATGGGGGCTGTGAATCATGAAAATGGAAAATGATGTTTTATGTGTGGAAATTGCAGAACTTGGGGCAGAGATAACCCGGATTTATGATAAGGAAAATGACACGGAGGTTCTCTGGAATGGAGATGCAAGATTTTGGAAACGTCATTCACCGATTCTGTTTCCGAATGTAGGGAAAACCTGGAAAAACACTTTGCATGTAGAAGGGGTGCGATATCCGACTTCTCAGCATGGATTTGCAAGGGATACGCAGTTTAAGTGCGTAAAGACCTCAGAGAGTGAAGTCTCATTTCTGATGCATTCCACAGAGGAAACAAAAGAAGTATATCCGTATGATTTTGAATTGCATGTTCACTATCGGCTTATTGAAAAATCGGTTGAGGTTGAATGGCAGGTAAAGAATTGCATGGATGAAAATATGTATTTTACCATCGGTGCGCATCCGGCATTTGCCTTTATGAAGGATGGAGAGGAAAAACAGGACTATTGCCTGAAGTTCCCGGGCAAAGAGAAGCTGGAATGTATACGGCTGGATCTGGCATCAGGGTGTGGACTTCCGGATTCGACGTATGAATTGGAATTGACGGATGGTTATCATCCGTTGAATGAAGAGATGTTTAAGGTGGATACGATTGTGATGGATGGTTCGCAGGTGCAGGAGGCATGGCTGTGTCAGAAAGATGGCACGCCGTATGTCGGTGTACGTTGTGAGGGATTCCCGAACTTTGGAATCTGGTCTCCGGCGGGAGCACCGTTTGTCTGTCTTGAGCCTTGGGCAGGGCGCTGTGATAATTATGGATTTGAAGAGGATCTTTCTAAGAAACCGGGCATCAATTGTTTGGGAAAGGAAGAGACGTTTTCAAAGAAATATCAGATTGTGGTTGCCTGATGATATCATTTTTGAGAAGAGATAAAAGCAGCGTGATTTTGTTTTCTTTCAAAATCACGCTGCTTTTTTGCGAAAAGAGGTAGAATGGAAAATCAAAAGAGTAAATCTGTCATTTGAAAATAGACATTTTCACAACGCAGGATATCTTCTACAGCAACCCATTCGTCAGGCTGATGAGCACATTCTAAGTTGCCGGGACCGTAGGACATACAGTTGTGATTCTGCAGTTTTCCGGCAATGACAGCGGTATCCGTATATCCTGGAAAATAACTGACGGTCGGTTTTTTTTTGTGACAGTGCGGCAAATGTCCAACATATGATTTAAGAAAGGCGCAGATGCATCTTTCTCTACATAGGGGCGGTATGACCGGATACTTCAATTTCATACCAGGTGCGGCCTTTGTGTGCGACCTGAATCTGTCCGTTGGTTGGTTCTGCATCCATAATCCAATCCGTCGAGGTGACCCATCCGGAACAAATACATTGTTCTGCTCCTCTCATGAAATCTTCTTCGTCTACAGTACAGATGAGCTTTAAAGTCCGGGAAGGACTTCTGTTTCGGAGAGTCGGAGAAGTGGTCCGGTGAGTGTGGAGTTGTTTGAAACAATGTGTTTTTCCAGAGAAAGAAACCAGTTTTTGATCCAGTCTTTGAGGGCTCCCTCATAAGTACCCGGATCTGTGCTTTCTATTTTAATAAGTTGTTTTGTTAGGCTGACTGCCAATGATTCTGACATATTGTATGCTCCTTTATATGTATGATATCTATTATTATAGCAAGTTCTCTTCATTTACCCAAGGAATGCTTTGGGATTTTTATTTATTTTCGTTTGAAATATGGAAAATAATTGAGCCGCCGGACAAGTGTCCGACGGCTCGCATCATGATAAAGGATGTATGCAGCGATGCCGAGTATCATTGCTGCATGCAAAACAAAATGGGGTTTATTCGAATTACTCGGTTACAAATACAAATTTGACTTCGCCGTCCATATCATCGGCAATTCCGGAGAAGTTTTTGTAAGCTCTGGAAGTGTCAAGCATTGCGTTAGCTTTATCCAAAAGACCTTCGATGTCTCCACTGAATACATTGACAAGTTTTTGGATGCCTTCTTCGTCGAATTGAATCATACCATCGTTCAACTGTACGGCTCCATCATCCAGCTGCTTGACTCCGTCAATGAGCGCACCGGAACCGGTCTGAAGTGTGCCGATTCCGTTTGCGAGGGTATTGGCTCCGGTGTTTAAATCTCCGCTTCCGGAAGCCAGCTTGCCTGCTCCTGCATTCAGTAGATTTAATCCGGCTGCAAGACCTTTTTCACCGTCTACACCTGCTAAAAGCTGTGAAGTTCCGGCCTTTAACTGTGATACGCCGCCGGAAACCTGAGCGGTCAGACCATTTTCGCCATTTACAGCAGTGTTTAGCTGAGAAGCGCCGTTGCGAAGGCTGGAAACATTTTTATCCGGATCACCGATATTTAAAGCAGCATCCAATCTGGTAATGGCTGCTTGAATGGACGGTGTTGTTTCTGTTCCGGTACTTAAAGCAGCATCCAATTTTTGGGTAGATGCAATGAGACCGTTTTCGGAATGGAAAGCGCCGTAAAGCTGTGTGACACCATAGGCTAATGTCGGAGCGTCATTGGATCCGGGCTGGAACTGTGCGTTAACAGCGGCGGTTCCGTCGGCTACTGTTTTGGCACCGGCAGCAAGTTCATTTGCTTTGGCAGCGAGTCCCTTGAGGGCTGCATTTAGCTCGGTTGGTGCGTTTGCAGCAGCATCACGGGCATCTTGTTCGGAAGTTAGCGCTGTGATGACAGCATTGATCGTATTTGCTGTAGTTTCGTCTGTAATCGCACCGGAATCTAATAAGGTCTGTAATGTCTGAATTTCCTCTCGGCTGTCGGCTGCAGCAGATGTGGCAATGTCTGCAGGGGAATTGGAAAGTCCCTCCAGAGCCTGAGCTAAAGCAGTTGCACCGTCAGATACTCCGGTTGCTCCGGCTGCTAATGCCGGAGTTTTTTGAGCAAGAGCCTGAACTCCATTGTTTACAGAGGTGATTCCGTCGCCGGCTTGTGTCAAACCGTTATACAGTGCATGTGTACCGGCAGCAATCTGATCAATTCCGTTTTTTAAGGCGCGTGTTCCGTCAGCAACCTGACCGATTCCGTTATCGAGAGCGCTGACACCGTTGGCAAGCGTCGGAAGATTAGAGGCCAAGCTGCCTTGCATCTGGGCAACGCCATTGTCCAAAGCCTGCACACCTGGGAGCAGTTCATTTGATACTTTGGAAGAAGCTGTATTTAATCCTCCTGATAATTCATCAGCACCGTCTTTCAGTGTCTGTGTACCTGCGGCGAGAGAAGAACTTCCGGTTGCAAGTTGATTGATGCCGTCTGTTAATGTTCCGGAAGAAGAAAGCAGTGTGTCTAGACCTTCGCGAAGTTTGCCGCTTCCGTCTACCAGCTGGTTAGAAGCACTCTGCAGCTGGTTCATAGAGTCTTGCAAATCAGAGAGATTGTCAAAACCTTCTGTATCCAGATCATTGAATAAGGAGTTTGTGGCAACTGTCATGCCTTCTACAGCTTCGTATTCTGTGACATCCGCTTCCACCTCAAAGTAATCAGGAATGTCCAGTTCATCGGTTCCGAGCATTTCGGAAACAGATGGAAGTCCCAGCCCGATTGCGATTTCTTTTTCACCATCAGAGAGCAGTTTACCGTTTGTGACAGTTACATTTTTGAAAACAGCGCTGTCCAGCATCAGCCCGGTTGCCATCAGAAATGGTGTTTTTTCTTCTGCTTTTTCAGCAGAATTATTTTCATAGGTATAACGGATGACAAGGTGTCCGCTTTTTCCTGCTAATTCAGAAGCAGGCATTTGTTTGCCGTCCAGTGTATAGGTTACTTTTACAGCTACCGGAAGTGCTTTGGCAGTTGTACCCTGATAGCAGATATCAGCATCCGCAGTGTTCCAGGTCAGAGTTCCGTTTTTAGAAGTAAATGTTTCATCACCCTTTACATTTTCGATATTCTGTAAATCTGATTTATCTGTAACATTTTTGATATCAGAAATATTTTTTAATTGATCAGATACGGTTACCGCTTTGACAGTTCCGTCTCCGTCGATTGTGGCATAGACAGTCTCGTCTTTATATGGTTTTGCGTTGGAAACAGAAGTGGATGAGGATGCTTCTGTTGTCGTAGTTGTATTTACAGTATCGGCAGCGTATGCCGGTGCAGCCCAGGCTGTTAAACCTGTAAGCAGTGTTCCGGTCAAAGTGACGATTGCCATTAATGTTCTAAATTCTTTATTTTTCATGGTAAAACCTCCTTGAATTCATAAAATAGTTACGAAAAATGCAACGTGTTAGCCGATTTGCAGCTATATAGTTGCTGTAGGATTGGCATCTATTTTTTTCGGCGTTGTATTGTCGGCATTTTGGATTGCCTGTTTCATGCCGATTGTGGTTGCACAAATCACCCGGTCAAAAATATACAGCATTGACGGCAGTATGAAGATTACGACAAACATACTGACAATTGCACCACGTGCCATCAATGTACAAAGTGAGGAAATCATATCGATGTCGGAATATAAACCAACGCCGAATGTTGCTGCGAAGAATCCAAGTGCAGAAACGATAACTGAACTAATGGAAGTTGATACAGCAATCTGGATAGATTCACGTTTCTCTTTTCCTTTGCAGCGCTCTTTCTTATAACGAGTTGTTATTAAGATCGCATAGTCTACAGTAGCTCCTAACTGGATTGTACCAATAACAATTGATGCGATAAATGGCATCTTCGTTCCTGTGAAATATGGGATACCGAGGTTAATGAAGATTGCAAACTCGATAACCGATACAAGGATTGCAGGTAAGCTGAATGATTTAAATACAAAGGCGATAATCAGGAAGACGGCAATGATAGAAATTGCACTTACTACTTTAAAGTCTTTGTCTGTGATGGTGATCAGATCCTTAGTACAAGGCGCTTCACCGATCAGCATCGCACTGTTATCGTATTTTTTAATGATATTGTTTAATTCGTTACATTGTTTATTGACTTCATTTGTTGCTGCTTTGTATTCAGACTGCACCAGCATCAACTGCCAGTCGCCTTTTCTCAGTGTGTCAGTCAGTTCCTCCGGAACAACACTTCGTGGAATGGAAGAACCGAGGATGCTGTCCAGACCAAGAGCAAATTTTACTCCTTTTACATCAGACATTTCATTGAGCATTGCTTTTGCATCCTTTGCAGACAAATCTGCGTCAGCAAGTACCATGTGAGTAGCATTCATATCAAAGGTATCGGCCAGTTTTTCATTTGCCTTGATACTGTCCAGATACTTCGGCAATGTGGCATCTAAGTTGTAATAAACTTCTGCTTTTGTATAGCCCCAGAGAGCCGGAACCAGAAGAATACAGAAAGCTGCGACAAAAGCCTTAAAATGTTTTGTAATAAATTTTGCAGGTTTTTCCATGCTCGGCATAACGGAACGATGCATCGTCTTTTCAATCGCTTTATCAAAAATCAACAGTATAGACGGCAATATCGTTACACAACTGATCACACCGAAGACAACTCCCTTCGCCATAACGATTCCGAGGTCTTTACCGAGAGTAAAACTCATAAAGCAAAGGGCGATAAATCCTGCAACGGTTGTAGTTGAACTTCCGACTACGGAAGAAAATGTATTGGAAATGGCGTGTGCCATTGCGCGGTTCTTATCTCCGGGGAAACGTTTTTGATTTTCCTGATAACTGTGCCAGAGGAAAATCGAGTAGTCCATCGTAACACCAAGCTGTAAAACAGCGCTCAATGCTTTTGTAATATAAGAAATTTCTCCAAGGAAATAATTGGTTCCCATGTTGTACAGGATTGCCATTCCGATACTGATCATAAAGAATACCGGGAGCAGCCAGCTGTCCATGAATATTGCAAGAACAATACAACAAAGGATTACGGCAATCAATACGTAGATCGGTGTTTCTTTTTCAGCCAGATTCTTAATATCCGTTACAACAGAAGACATGCTGCTTAAGAAACATTGCTTACCGGTTACCTGACGGATTTCTCCGATAGCATCAATGGTGCTGTCTGCTGATGTAGTATCATCAAAGAAAATAGCCATCAGTGTTGCATCATCTTTATAGAAGATTTCCTTCATATTAGAAGGCAGTGCTGAAATCGGAACAGAGGTGTCGACCAGTGAGTCATACCAGATGACTTCTGCAACTCCATCGACCTGCTCGATTTTCTTTTTTACTTCGGTGACTTCTTTTGTAGTCATGCCTTCTACGACTTCCATCGCAAAAGCGCCTTTCCCGAAATCATCCTTTAAAATCTCCTGACCTTTCATTGTGTCGATGTTGTCAGGCAGATAGTAAAGAATATCATAGTTAACTCTTGTGTTTAAAAACCCCAATGCGGAAGGAATGAGGAGTAAAATACCAAGAATCAGAATCGGAATTCTGTATTTTACAATCTTCTTACCAGCCTTTATCATGTATGATTCCTCCTTTAAATAATAGATTTCCGCTGCGCCATTTCTTTATAGTATATGTTGCTGAAATAAGAGAATGACTAACGGTCATTTTGTTTACTCAGAACACTATATAATAAAAATGACCAAAAGTCAATAATTTTATAAAAGAAAATTGACTTTTGGTCATTTTTGAATTATACTATGGAAAATGTAAGGATAATATAGTAAAATTTATTCTAGTGTTACAGATGAGGAAGGGATTTGTTATGGGTAAGGTAGAGGAAAATAAGATACAGAAATTAAATGCTCTGCTTCGAAGTTCATACGACTTGTTTATTACGAAGGGGATCGCGCAGACTTCGATTCATGATATCGTACAGAAGGCAGGGGTGGCGAAGGGGACTTTTTATCTTTATTTTAAGGATAAATATGAGATTCGCGACCGATTGATTGTAAGAACAGCGGAAAAACTTTTTCTTAGAGCATATGAGGCAACGCAGAAAGCAGAGTTTGATGCAAAAGATGAGGCGCAGCTTTTTGAGGATAAGACTATTTATCTGATTGATTATGTTATGGATGAATTGCAGCAGAATAAACTGGTGCTTCAGTTTTTATCTAAGAACTTAAGTCGGGGATTTTTTCATTTGGCGCTGGAATCTCATGAATATGGCTCTGATGAGAAGTTGATTGATTATTATTACAAAGTATTGGAAGAAGTGCCGTCGATTCATCTGAGGAATCCGGAGATTATGCTGTTTTTGATCGTGGAACTGGCGAGTTCTGCATCCTTTAGTACGATTCTGGAAAATGATCCGATCAGTTTTGAAAAACTGAAACCTGAGTTATACAATGCGATTCGGGCGATTATTAGAAGCCATATTATTTTAGAAGAAAATGCATAATATTGTTCATAGAGAATATAGCAGGAGTGTGATTCGAGCAGGATTGCGCTCTTTTTCTGTTGACAAAGTATTTCTGTCGCGACTATAATAGTTCTAAAAAGAACAGTTCCGTTTAGAACTATTTGAAAATGGGAGAATATTCCTGTGAGGAAAGGAAGTAGTTATGAAACGAACGGCAGATACATTGTTATTGATGCGGGGGATCAGTAAATTATATGATACTTTTTTAGAGAAACCGAGGAGGCGGTATTCGCTTTCTCAGGTTGAAGTGAAAATTCTTAGTTTTTTGAGCAACAATCCGGATAAGGATACGGCAGCAGAGATTTCTTATATTCGAATGCTGCCTAAGGGAAATGTGTCTCAGGCTGTAGATGGGCTGATTAAAAAAGGTCTGATTCTTAGAACGATGGACGAATTTGATAAGAGAAAGTACCATCTGCATCTGACGGAGCAGGCGGCAGAGATTGTTTCGGACATCAGCAAGGCAAATGATGCGTATTGGAAAGACGTTTATCAAGGGATTTCTGTGGAAGAAATGGAGTTGTATACGCAGATAAATCAGAAAATAATGGAAAATGTTTTGAAAGGACTGGAGGTAAAATTTTAATTATGAAAGAAAATAATTTCTTAGGAACGGAGCCGATAGGAAAATTGCTTTTTAAGCTTGCAGTTCCGACGGTAATTGCACAATTGATCAATATGTTTTATAACATTGTGGATCGAATTTATATCGGACATATTCCGGGAGAAGGGGCGTTGGCGCTTACGGGTGTGGGCGTGTGCCTGCCGTTGATTATGATAGTTGCGGCATTTGCTGCATTGGTGAGCAGCGGCGGAGCTCCGAGAGCCAGTATTTTTATGGGAAAGGGAGAAAAGGAAAATGCGGAAAAAACGTTAGGAAACTGTTTTATGGCACAGATTATCGCATCTTGTATATTGACAGCGGTTTTATTAATCTGGAACCGAGAGTTCCTGCTGGCTTTTGGTGCAAGTGAAAATACGATTGAATATAGTGTTTCCTATATGAATATTTATGCCATTGGTACGATTTTTGTACAGCTTACATTGGGAATGAATGCTTTTATTACGGCACAGGGATTTGCAAAAATCGGAATGCTTTCTGTGATGATTGGGGCGTTGGCGAATATTGTGCTTGATCCGATTTTGATTTTCGGTTGCCGGATGGGAGTCAGAGGCGCGGCGCTTGCCACCATTATTTCTCAGGCAATTTCCTGTATCTGGGTACTGCATTTCTTATTTGGAGAGAAAACGCAATTAAAGATTCAGAAGAAATATATGAAGTTAGAAAGAAAAATCTTGCTTCCGAGTATCGCACTTGGAACGGCAACATTTATTATGCAGTCCAGTGAGAGTGTGATTTCAATCTGTTTTAATTCTTCGCTATTGAAATATGGCGGGGATATTGCGGTAGGTGCGATGACAATTTTGACAAGTGTGATGCAGTTTGCCATGCTTCCGCTGCAAGGACTTGGTCAAGGCGCACAGCCAATTATCAGTTACAATTATGGTGCGAAAAATGTTGACCGCGTAAAAGCAGCTTATAAATTGTTATTGAAAACAAGTCTGGGGTATGTATTTGTGTTATGGGCATTGGTAATGCTTGTTCCCGGTGCATTCTCAGCAATGTTTACATCGGATGTGGAATTGATTGCCTTTACGAAGACAGCGCTTCGCATTTATCTTGCGGTATTGTTTATTTTCGGTATTCAGCTTGCGTGTCAGATGACATTTACCTCTTTGGGAAATGCAAAAGCCTCGATTATGGTTGCGGTAATGAGAAAATTTGTGCTGTTGATTCCGTTGATCTATATTCTTCCGGCTATATTTAAGGGGAATCAGGTGATGGCGGTTTATCTGGCGGAACCGGTTGCAGATCTTCTGGCAGTAACGTTTACCGCAGTTTTATTCTCAATCCAGTTTAAGAAGGCTTTGCAGAAGATTGCATAGTGTATAAAAAATAGTGAGATGCTCCGTTTGATTTAT
This sequence comes from uncultured Lachnospiraceae bacterium, assembly GCA_905203555.1. Classification (GTDB taxonomy): domain Bacteria; phylum Bacillota; class Clostridia; order Lachnospirales; family Lachnospiraceae; genus Schaedlerella. The sequence continues at coordinate 16,023 of CAJKWK010000020.1, read as the reverse complement.
GGAACGTCTCACTATTTTTTGATTGGTTTACATTTCTTTTAAAATGTTTCGGACGATCTGATCCTGAAGATTGTCTGATTTTTCATTTTCGACTTTATAATCCGTATATCTTGCACAAACATACAGATAATCAGATAAACGGTTAATATATTGAACCGCCTTGGCGTCTGCGCCGTAATTTTGTGCAACTTTTCGGAAACGGCGTTCCGCACGTCTTGCAACGGCTCTTGCAACATCCAGTCTTGCGGATAATTCGCAGCCACCGTATAAGATAAATTCTTTTGCGCGTGGAAAGGATTGTTCCATGGCATCGATTGCCTGCTCTAAGGAAACCGTTTCATCAGAAGAAAAGCGATAATTCAAATCTCTTGGATCGGCGATTCCAGCCATGATCTGAATCAGATTTTTCTGGAGATGAGAAAGTGTTTCTTTTAAATCTTCATCGGAGAGAACCTTGGCAAGTCCGATATGGCTGCTCAGTTCATCGATGGTTCCAAGCAGCTCGATGCGGTCATCTGATTTGGAAACACTGATTCCGTTCATCAGAGAAGTGGTTCCCTTATCTCCGGTTTTTGTGTAAATTTTCATGCGTGATATTCCTCCTTAAAATAGGCTGAACGATGATCTTTGAAAGGCAGTTTCTTAATTGCCCGGGCGCTGTTTGCACCGATGTTGCGGCATTGAATCTGCGTAGGGGTAAGATAACTTTCTATATTGCGGTTGCGCTCCAGTCCTCTCATTTTCAGACAAACGGAGGTACCGGAGATGCCGATGCCGGATCCGAGCATAGAATCCTGTGCGGCGTGATAGGCAAGCGTTTCCATTCCTTGTTCCGGAAAATCAGTGACTTCGTAGAAAACGCCTTCTTCTTCAATTCCGGCACAGATTTCCTTTAAAACCTGTGAATCCGGTTCGTGTGTATATATAAATATAGAAGGTTTCTTGATAATCATAGTTTTTTGTTCACTCCTAAAGAAGTTATTTTAATTAAGATGTTTAACAAAGCTATTTTAGTGGTTTTCTCCCAGATAGGATAACACGAGCCCGGTAGCAACGGCGTTTCGTGGACCTTCGCTTCCCCGGATATTTCCGCGTCCACAGACAATCCGATAGTCGGTAAAGGCTTCAGTCAGCATTTCCGGTATTTCAAAATCTTCTGCAGAGCCTCCGACGAGGACAACGGTAGAAATATTTTTCAAATTATGTTCCGGTGCAACTTTGTGCAGTGCGCGGAATGCATTGGTAAGAAAAACTTTGCGTTTGGCATCGCGACGAACCTGGACGATTTTTTCCATTGGAATGTCCTCTTCTATACGAATCAGTCCATTTTCGGTTAGAAGAACAACTCTTCCGAAGAAACGGGGATCAATGGATTCGTCTACGAAGGTCATTTGTCCATTTTCCATCCTCATGTGAAATAGGCTTTCCACTTTGGCAAGAGGATACCGTTTGATTTGCTCTGCAATGTGGCGATCGCTCAGTCCCAGTTCTGTCTGAATCAACATAGAAACCAGTTCGCCTGCGCCAGACTGATGAGTCATTGTGACACCGCCGTCACTGGAAATAATTGCCGCATCCGTAGAACCGCCGCCCATATCCAGAATCGCCAGCGGAAGTTTGGTTCCGGGCGTAGTCAGAGCGCCGAGGCTCGCCATGATTGCTTCTACACCGGCTACTTTTACTTCTGTTCCCAATTCTGATTTGAGGCGATTGGCAATTTCCTGCATCGGTAATTTTTGTGTTTTTACCATGGCAGCAATTCCAACTGCTTTTTCCAGACAAGTTTCCCCTGCTAATGCACCGGAAATTAAAACCGGAGCAAGTGTATCGACGGCGAGGATGTCGGTGATACGGATATCAGCTTCTTTGCTTTTGTCAAGCTCGCCCATTCCGGTTCGGATGCGGGAGAGCATGTTGCCTACGTTCGTATCGGGCTGTCCGCTGATGTCGTGAATGTCGCCGGCCTCTAGAGCAGCGGACATGATTTTGTCGGCGCCTTCATCCAAGCTGATCGTAACATTGCGGTCGCCGTAGAAATAAATTTCCCCTGCGGGAAGGACGTTTTCGTGTACATTACCGCCTGGAGTTTTTAAAACTACTGCGCTGCGTTTTCCGATTAAACTTTTTGCAATCGGGGTAACGGTGCGTGTTTCTTCCGGAGTCAGTCCGAGCAGGGTTGCGATGCCGTAAGGATTTGACAGCATTCGGATGGTTTGACCGGCCAGTGCGACTTCGATGGCTGCCAAAACTCCGTCCGGCAGTCGATCGATGCGGCGTACTTCATCAATGATAGGGATTTTTTTGTGAATCCGGTTCTCTACAAGAACGGCCTCATCAGCCTGAAGGATGATGCCGGCAAAGTTCAATTCCGAGTGTTGGTTGACAATTGCTGCAACTTCTTCGTAGCTGTGTCCGGCAGATGCGGCCAGAATATATGCTGTGCCGGGAACTGCCCGGGAAATATGCTCGATGAGGAGAACTTCTCCTACAGCCTGTCCGGCTCCGGCAGGAGTAGAAGGGTTGTGTCCGATCATGGAAGAGTCTGTGATGACGGTTTCTGTTAGCGTTTCCATAGCAGTATCTCCGATGACAGGGGCTGCCTCATTTAGGCGCACCAAATCAATGTCAGAGGTTTCTCTGCCAATTCGACTCATTGCCAGTTTTAATGCATTTTTGACGGAATGTACATTTTCGATTGTGCCTTTTGTGCCGGTTGTAGGGCAGGAGGCACTGGTGAGAAATGTCAGACTGCCGTCAGAACTTACCTCTCCAACACATACTTCTGTTGTTGAATTTCCGATATCAACACCTGCAATATAACTCAAAGTAAAATTCCTCTCTTTTCATACACTTCAGCGGCCTCCATTACAAGGCGCGCACAGTTTTTTGCATTGTATTTTTCAAGAAGTTCCTGTGCCATCAGAACCAGCTCCAATTTGGTGGAGCGATTCGGACGCAGTTTATCATACATTTTCAAAATTACATCATCCGGAACATCGACCAGTTCAGCGGCACGTTCGAAGTTTTTCTCCATCGGTGCATTGCCGGCAGAGGAGGCAACCTGTCCCTGTGCCTTTAAAATTTCTTTTGAAATTTTGATATCATTCGGACCAACGTGTCCTTTGATGACTTCATCCAGAGTGATGTCAGTAAATTTTTTTCCGGTCCTGGATGTAATTTGTTCTTTTTCATGTTCTGCTAAAGGATATCTCATTTATTTGCCCTCCCATTCCACGGCGCCGACTTCCGGGTCAAGCTGCTCGGTTTCTGCGATGTGCATAATAGCTGCCTTTACCTGATATTTCGGTCTGGACATCGGGTCGTTGGTACATGGGATAGGAACGACCTGTTCGCCTTTGACATATTTTGCGGCATTTTGTCCGATCTGGCGATATGTTTCCAGAGTCATCAGCGGAGCCTGTGGAAATAATTCCAGGTTTGAAAGTGGATATAAGTCTTTCTGATGAATAACCGTTGTTCCTTTGGATTGAATACCGACACCGATACCGGATCCTGAATATTTAGCTGCTTCCAGAGCCATAAAACATACATCAGAAGTATCCAGGATCTTGATAACACGAGGGGTCATGCCTTCTTCTTCGATTCCGGCTTTGACATTTCTCAATACTTCATCCAACGGAATTCCACCGATAGTTTTTGTGATTTCCTTTTGGAAAGCGGCACCGACACCGATGACAACTTCTTTCGGATCAGTCCCCTTTCTTGCGCGTGGATAATCTGCATAAGAAGTTTTCGTTTCATTGATCCGATCTCTTCCAACCATAGAAGGAATCTCATTTGCAGAAGATCCTGCTGCCGGATGCGGCTTGGTATCGGAGGAGTTTCCGCCTTGTGACATCTGGCTTAATACTGCATTCGTTATTTGTTTGATTAATTCTTCACTGATCTGCATCTGTATGCTCCTCCTTTCCTATATATCCTGCGGGTTGATGATATGTGGAATCTTTTTGATTTCTTCCCAACGTTCTCCGTCGACACGATAACCGGTTCCCGGTCCCATATAATCGTTCGGAGTATTGACTCCGGATAATACATGGAAATTCCGATCCAGAATTGCAGCCGTCTGCATATAGTCACCGGCGACACGCTGTTTTAACATATTTAACACGCTTTCTGCTACGTCTTCGAATCCGGTTTCTGCGAGAGCTTTTACGATATCGACACCTGTGACTCCGCGTTTCAATACGTCCTCGGCAGCAGCAAGATCAGCAGTAACATCACGCGGAAGAGTATCTTTACTTCCATGTGCGTAGGTTACCGCTTCAACCTGTTCGTCTGAAATCGGAGAAAGCCCCAGATTGCGGAATACCGCCTGCACAGCGCGGGCTGCTTTATTTCTTACAAAGAGAACCTGCTCTTCGGTGACTGGTTTTAGACCACCGTCTACCTGCATGTCTCGCTGCAGTACGTTATAATCATCAAAATCTTCCGCATCAAAATTAGAACCTGCAAACATATTGTCATAGTTTGGTTCTGCTGCATAACCGGAGAAAATGAAATCTGTTCCCGGAAGAAATTCCAGCATAGTTCTTGCAGTACGTCTCATATCAGAGTTTGAGAAACTCTGATCGTTGGAAGATGCACATTCCAGACCGAGAAGTGCGGCTACAAGGTTTTCTGCTATGACTTCGCGAATGCCGGCCGGAACGGAGCCGGTTACACCGATACAGCTTACAGAACCATTCTGGATTCCCTGACTACCTGCTCCCTTTGTTACAAACAGGCAGCGGCATTCCAGATAGAGCATGGATTTCTTTTCGCTGCTTCCCATCAGGACTTCAGAACCGGAACCGGATGTAAAGCGGACCTTTAATCCTCGAGATGCATAAGCAGAGTTCAAAAATGCCTTGGAATATGGTGTGTCATCACCATCAATAAATACTTTTTCCGTTCCATATACAGAAAGTGTTTCCGCATAAGTTGTCAGTCCGCGAATTCCAAGCTCAAGTTCCGTTGCTTCTTCAGCGGAACATTGTGTCAGTACTCCCGGACGACCGACCTGGGATCCGATCAGAAGTGCAATGGAACTAAGGGGTGCATATCTGGCAACACCCATAGTCGTCTCTTCTTCTGCAAAACCGCGGAGTGCGCCTTCGGCAGCATCTGCGGCAATCTGTACCGGATCGTCTTTTAAGTTTGTGATGTGAGCCTGATTACCGGGCGTTTTTCTGGCGCGGATCTTCTGCATTCCCATCATAAGTTCTACTACATTAAGATGGTTCATGACTTCGGCCATCTTTGCAGGGGTGATACCGGAAATCAATTCCAGAATCTCTTTTCTGGAAACGTGGATATCCACGATCATTCGTGCAATATCCAGAGAAGATACTGCCATAGAGGTTTCAGCTCTTTCGATATTAATTGCATAATCTGCGATAAACTGGTCGATGAAGTCAAAATCTTCCCGGCGTTTGCCGTCCAGTTCTGTGATCTTTCCATCTTCTACTTTGATGGATGGAGTAGGGTCGTAGGGGCTGTGCATTGCCACAAATCCCATTTCCGGCCACTCGTTGATGTAACCGTCCAGATTAACCGGACGTGCATCCAGTGCTTCAATTCGTTTTGAACGTTTCATACATGTGTCTCCTTACGGAAAATTAGTGGAATCCCACCAGATGTTAATAGGGGTATCTTTACTTGAAATTATACTACAATCACAATGAAATAGCAACAAAGCAATGAGAAAAGTTGACAAGAAACCACAAAAACAAAAAACAAAAACCACAAAAAACCACAAATGAGAGAATTGAATCAAAAGTGCAAATATAGATGAAGAGTTCCGAATTAGACAAAAAGAAGATGCGAATGTGCAGAAATGAATGAGAAGAGAAAATAAAATTATGTTATAATGACACAAAGCTGTTTGATTGCAGGGAGACAAGAGGATGAAAAACAGAAAACGACGTAATTTCACGATTGTGAGTATTGCAGTGGTTATGTTGGCAGCGGTTGGCGCAGCTACATTATTATATAAGAACAGTCGGTTTGAACTTCAGATCAACGGGGAACAGATCGAAAAAGATGCATATCTGATGTGTATGGAGTTGGTGGAATACGATACGGAGATGCAGATCCAGCAGCAGTATGATGCAAAGTATGGGGAAGATTTTTGGGAGATGGAGTATGACGGCAAGTATGGATATGAGATTCTTGCGGAGAACAGCATCGAGAAGTTAAAACACATACAGGCAGTGTACAAGCTGGCAGAGCAGTATGGAGATGTGCCAGATGGAAGTTTTGAGGCTGTGAAGTCCCGTTGGGAGGCGGAAAATGCATCTCGTGCGGAAAAAGTGGCGAACAACGAAGTAATCTACGGTTTGAAAGAATATACATTTGAATTGTATTTGCAGTATGAACTGAGTATGTGTAAAGAGGCGTATTGCAATGACTATGACAGAGAAGACATGGAATTGACAGAAGAAGAGATTCAAGAGTATTACAGCAATGGAGAATGGATATTCGGGGAAAGTGAGGAAAAAGCGGATCTCGAAACCGCACGTGTGGCGGTCGAGCGTGAGATGCGGGAAAAAAGATATGATGACAAAATCGCTCACATGATGGAGGATTCAAAGGTAGACGGAGACAGAGAAACAGTGAACCGTTTTACTTTGAAACATATAGAAAAATAGTGACAGCAAGGAAGGAGAAAGTTATGAAAAAGAAATGGGTAAGCGCAATGCTTGCACTGATGCTTGTTGGAACTTCTGTCGGCAGCATGATGCCGATGGGACTGGTACAGGCAGCAGAGAACACGTTAGGAACAACGTATTACGTGGATTCTAACGGTGGAAACGACAGCAACACAGGAACGTCTGAGAAACAGGCATTCAAAAGTCTGGATAAGATCAATGAGCTTACATTGCAACCGGGAGATAAGGTGCTTTTGAAAAATGGTTCTAAGTTTGAAGACCAGGCGCTGCATCTTGAAAGTGAAGGAGGAAGTGCAGAAGCACCGGTTATCATTTCTACGTATGGCGATGAAAAGGCAGGACGGCCACAGATCAATACCAATGGTCATGGTCAGTGGGAGTTAAATTATGGACAGCCGCTTGATAATCAAAATCATAAGTGGAAAGGAACGGTATCTTCTTCTATTCTATTAAAGGATGTAGAATATGTTGAAATCGAAGGGCTGGAACTGACAAATAACCGGGCAGCCGCAACAGATGCAGAGAATGGGAAAGCATATAATGACGCCTACTGCATGGACAGAACCGGTGTCGCAGGAGTTGCAAAGAATAAGGGAACCGTAGATCATATTGTGTTGGACAATCTGTACATTCATGATGTGACAGGGAATGTGTACAACAAGCACATGACAAACGGCGGTATCTACTTTATCGTAGAAAAACCGGATGATGAAAATACCACAGGAATTGCCCGCTATAATGACGTGAAGATTCAGAACTGCTATCTTGATAAAGTAAACCGTTGGGGAATTGCAGTAGGATATACATATCAGTGGGGACAGTTCAGAGGAGGTTCCTTAAGTGATGATGTAATGCAGAACTACGGTTCTTCCAATGTTGTGATTCAGAACAACTATCTGAATGATGTCGGTGGAGATGCAATCACAACGATGTATCTGGACAGACCGGTGGTTCAGTATAATGTATCTGAAGGGGCAGCAAAGCAGATTAATACAACAGACTATTCACAACAGCAGCCATATCTGGATACAGATGGAAACCCAACTGGTGGTAGTCTACAGAATGTTGGAGCAGGACGCGTTGCAGCAGGTATCTGGCCTTGGAAGTGTAAAAATGCAATCTTCCAGTACAATGAATGTTTCAATACACAGAATGCCGCACATGGTAATGGAGACGGACAGCCTTGGGACGCTGATTATGGAGATGGTACAAACTATCAGTATAATTACAGCCATGGAAATAGCGCAAGCACGATCATGTTCTGCGGACCAGAGTCCATCAACAACACATTCCGCTATAACATCAGTCAGAGTGAGGATATGGGACCGCTTGATCCGGCAGGAAATTCAGGAAATACACAAGTATATAACAACACATTCTATATTAAAGATGGAGTGAAGACAATCTGGCATAAGACTCATGGCAACGGCGGTCCTGTGAATATGGAAAATAATATTTTCTACTTTGCAGGAAACGACGCAGTGGCTGTGAATTGGAGATCAGGGAATGACAATAACAAAGAATATTCCAATAACCTGTTCTATAATGTGACGACAATTCCACGTGAAAATGCAGGAATCAAAGTGGAACGTGGAACACCTGTATTTGTAAATGCGGGCAATGGTCCTACCAGTGCTGCACAGGATAAGCAGGCAAGAAAGCATGAAGATCCGAATGCGACGACCGTATTTGACGGATATAAACTTGCTGAGAATTCTCCGGCAATCAATGCAGGAAAGGTAGTTGTAGACCGCAACGGATATACGATTGATCATGATTTCTTCGGACATGCAATTACAGCGGTACCGGAGATTGGAGCAGCAGAGAGTGATGTTCTTGGGGAACTTTCTCTTCGTTCTAATGTATTTACGGTTGCAGATAATTCTATCAGCGACGTACCGAAAAATACAACCGTAGAACAGTTCCTTAAAAATATCATCTATGACGCCGGTGTTACTGTAACTGTTAAAAATGGGGAAGAGACACTGAGCAATACAGATATTGTCAAAGGCGGAATAACCGTAATTCTTTCTGCTGAAGGAAAAGAAGATGTTGTGTACAACATTGTGGCAAGCACTGATAATGAATTGAAGTCTACTTGTTATGAACTGAAAGAAAAGAACATTTATGTGCCGTTCACTGAGAACAACCCAACGACAGTCAGTGGAGTGAAGAAGAACATTGAAGTAGCAGATACTGCAACAGTAACGGTAATGCAGGGAGATAAAACACTGCAGAACGGGGATAACGTAGCAGATGGAATGATTCTTCGGATTACAGCAGAAAATGGAAGCAACAATGATTATACGATCAAACAGAAGAATACATATAACTGGACAGCGGATTATGTAGGACCAAAAGGCGGTCAGGACGGTGTACAGGGAAATGTATGGTTTGCACAGCAGAAAAAGGGAAGCACAGATTGGAATAATCTTACTACAAAAGACCCGGATAATTGGCCGAACTGGATGGTAGAAGGTACATGGCCGGTTGGTCTGGATGCAGGTCAAAACGGAAATGTTCCGGAAGGAACACATGGTTTGATTGGTTCTCCGACAGGTACAGATGCTGCGATGGCATTTAGAGCGCCAAAAGCAGGAATTGTTTCCTTTGGAATAAAAGATGGGGAAGGAGATAATAATAAAGAGCCTTATTTCCGCCAGCCGAATGACAACAAGGGTGATAGAGAGGTGACTCTGACAGTAGAAGTAAATGGGGAAAAGATTGACGCAATTAGATTGACAAGATCTGAAGCAAATGTCTCTGCAACAGCAGATCAATGGGAAAGCAATAAAGCAAGATTTGCAAGAATAGAAGTAGCTCAAGGGGATTATATCAGAGTAACAACAACGAATACGGGAAATGCAAATAAAAATACCATTCACGTTACACCGGAAATCACATATCTTGATGAGGCATACACAGATACTGTAGCACCGGTTGCACCACAAGGCGTACGGGTTGCAAATGTAACTGAGACAACGGCAGATGTGGCATGGGAAGAGGCACTTGACAATGTGGCAGTAACCGGCTACAACATCTATGTAAATGGTGACAAACAGAATGACACTCCTGTTGCTGAAACAAAATTCCAGTTGACGGGTCTGAGTGCAAATACAGAGTACACAGTACAGATTAAGGCTGTAGATGCGGCTGGAAATGAGTCTGAGGGATCTGAAGGAGTTCCGTTTACAACAAAGAAGGCTGTAGATAAGGATACGTTGAAACAGAACATTGATACAGCAGAAGGGCTTTTGAAGGAGACTGAGAAGTATACGGCAGAATCTTTGAAAGCATTGGAAGATGTATTGGCAGATGCAAAAGCTGTTTACGACAATGCCGAGGCGGATCAGACCGCTGTAGATGAGGCAAATGCAAAATTAGACGCTGCAATCAAGGGGCTGAAAGAACAGACACCGGATCCAAATCCAAATCCAGATCCGAAACCAGATCCGAAACCGGAGCAGAAACCGGACGCAAAACCGGATGCAAAACCGGACGCAAAGCCGGGAAATAGTGGCAGCAGCACAACACCGGTTAAGACAGGAGATAATAGCAACCTGTTTGTATGGGCAGCAGGACTGTTGGTATCTGTGACGGTAATCGGAACAGTGGTAATTCGGAGAAAGAGAAATCGGTAAACGTTCTGTTATTGAAAAAGTGAATGAAAAAGTGAATGAAAAAGTAAGTGAAAAAGTGTAAACAATAAAGGAAGAGGTTCTGAAATGAGCAATGAGCTGGTTTCAGAACCTCTTTTTGAATCAATAAGAAGTAAAAACGACCTATTTTTTAAAAATAAACGACCGATATTGTGATGGGGGTGCGTTCATATAGTCACGAAATACTTTGGAATAATGCTGTGAATTTGCGAATCCTGTCTGTAACGCAATGTCTGTCAGCGAAAGGTTTGGATTCTGCATACGTTCAATGGACTGATTCACACGATAAATATTGATGTAGTGAGAAAGCGAAATTCCTATATGAGATTTAAATAGTTTCGTTAAGTAGCGCACAGAAATATGGAGCTGCGCCGCAATATCTTCTTGTTTGATTTTTTCTGCATAGTGTTTGGAAATATAATTTAGCGCATAAGCCACATAACTGTTTTGCAGCTGAGGTTTGCTAAAGGTGCTTTGCGGCTGTGCTTGATTCAGTATGTACAACATCAGATCAATCAGCGAAATGTTAATGTTGGCTGAAGAAAACAAGCTGTTTGACGCAGAATAAAGATTAATCAGTTTATCCATTGTCTGATCGATCGTGTCGTCTGCAGATAATTGACAGTAAAAATGAGAGGAAAAGAGGAGAGCGTGCATCAGAGTGATGGGATAGACTCCCTCATTTTCAAGGACGATATCGGAAAACATATCTGGGTTAAAGTGGATATGTTTGAATGCGCAGTCAGAGGTATCATTTAAATAAAAAGAATGTACGACATTGGGGAGGATCATGATAAAATCCCCTTGTTTGCAGTGAATGTCATCGGAGTGTATGTGCATGAAACATTCTCCGGAGACGATACGGTAAAGTTCGATAGCAGAGTGGAGGTGAAGAGGAAAGGAGTACCCTGCAGTGCGATATTCTGTTCGTGCGCCGGAAAGCATAGAATCAGATAAGGTCATGATTCCGACTGCTTTTGTTTGAGTTTCTGACGTGGTTTTCATATCAAGCTCCATTCTGCCGTTCCTTAGACGGCGAAGTAATAGTATGGTGTAATGTACATGGTTTTTGTAATTAAATTTATTATAACAGAAAATGGGAAAAAAGTGAGATGTTTAGGGAATAAAAGATACTTTTTCAAGATAAGAGTCAAAAAACCACAAAAAATCGAACTAAAAACCACAAAAACCCACAGAAAATCGAAATTTCAACTTGACAGAAGAGGACTCGGATAGTATCATTTTTATATATGATAAGAGAAGTAACGGATTTCTGAAAGAGAGGAATATACAAGTGGCAAATGAATATGGGGAACAGATAAGAATTGTACAGGAGACTGTAGCCGGTAAGGAGATTACATTTGCACATGTGATGGGCGGTCCGGCGCCGATCATTTATCAGAAACTGGGGCTGAATCCACAGCTGGATTATGGTTCATCAGCTATCGGGATTATGAATATGACGCCGCCGGAGTCTGCGGTCATTGCATCTGATATCGCAGTGAAGAGCGGTAATGTATATCTGGGATTTGCAGACCGGTTTACAGGAACATTGATCATCACAGGCGAGATTTCGGATGTGACGTCGGCATTGACAGAGGTTGTGAATTATTTCCGGGATACTCTCGGATATGTCGTTTGTGATATCACGAAGAGATAGGAAGTGCAGATATGGCTCAGATCACAAAGGAAGAATTGTTGGAAAAGCTGTTCCATGATGATTATGAACATCTGAAGGGAAAACGGCTGCGCATGACAAGGGTGCGGGTTCCGGGGAAGGAAGTCTGCATGGCGCATATCATCAGTACTGCAGATGCCTGTGTGTATCAAAATCTGGCGTTGCACATAGGGGTACACGAGGGCGAAGATCATACAGGAGAGTCCATTGGATTGTTACGGTTTACCCCTTGGGAGTCGGTTGTGGCTGCGGCGGATGTTGCAGTGAAGAGCGCCGATGTAGAGATTGGATTTTTGGATCGATTTTGCGGAACTTTGATTTTACTGGGAGATTTGGTTTCTGTACAGACAGCGGTAGAAGAAGTTGTTCGGTTTTTCAGTGAAAATCTAGGTTTTAGAACATGTGCGGTTCACAGGAGCTAAGGGAAATGAAAAAAATGTTTTTGATGGGCAGAAGTGAGGCAGGTAAGACTTCTCTGACACAGGCGTTAAAAGGGGAAGAGCTTCATTATGTAAAAACACAATATACGAACACGAACGATGACACCATTGATTCACCGGGAGAGTATGCAGAGTCCAAGCACTTTAGTGTGGGATTGGCATGCTTTTCTTTTGAGGCAGATGTGGTCGCTCTTGTGCAGGCGGCGGACGAACCGTATAATCTGTTTGGTCCGGGCGGACGGGCATTTATTTTGCGCCCTTATATCGGGATTATTACGAAGGTAGATTCTCCGTATGCAAATGTTCCGATGGTTCGGCAGTGGATGAAAAATGCAGGGTGTGAACGGATTTTTGAAGTGAATAACGTGACCCGGGAGGGCGTTCGTGAATTGATTGCCTATTTAGAGGAAGATTTGCCGAAAATGACAATGGAAGAGGCGAAATTCAAGCAGCACCTGGGGTTAAATGAATGGGATCCATTGCCGGAAGGCGTGGAATATCCGGGAAAGTAAAAAATGACGGAAAAATTATAGATGATTCAAAGTTTATAGCTATGGGAAAAGGTGTACAGGTAAAAGTTGGAACAGTGGTATGATGGAATGACAATTCATCCGTATTCAGAGTCTCTTTTTTCTTGTTTTCGGGTTATGATATTAAAAATAAATGCATAATTTAAATGCATAATTACAAATGACAGACAATTTAAAAGAAATAATAAAAAAGATTGACTAATCAACTATTCGGTTGTACTATAGAATCAATCATAATATTGCATTCTATAGAAAGGGGCTGAACATATGTTAGAGAATACAATCTTATTTATGACGATTCTTCTTTTTGTAATTTTGACGGCTGGTTTTGTTTGGTATATGCGTGGGAGAGTGGACAACAGAGACTATGTATTTTATAAAATAGGACTTCTATTCCGTTATGTAATCCTAAAATTGGAAGTTGGCGCCGGATATGGAATCATAGCATTAGAATCTCTAAAGAAAAATAAACAAAAAGAAGAGGGAACTCGTTATCCGATTCTCAATATGAAAGAAAACCGACTGCGGATGAAAGAGTGGAAACTAAAAGAAATCGAAGAAGAGCATTTCTCTTTTAAACAAAAAGGCATGAAAGCTGCAAGGCATATCTGAGATGGGAGCGAGACTCCCATCTTTTTTACTTGATGAGGATGGATTTATAAATATCCTCCAGTTTGTTCTGTTTTTCCCGCAAAAATGATTTGGCTTCTAAGAGCTGTTCGATGGATTGGTCGATCAGTTTCTTTTTTTCTGTAATCATCTGTAGAAAGGAAGTATCCGAAGGACTGTTGGTGTAGGCTTTGATATCGTCTATCGAAAGTCCGAGTTTTCGGAAAATCAGAATCATTTCTAATTGAATGGACTGAAAGCTGCTGTAATAATGATAGCCATTTTCATCAATGACAGCCAGACAGAATAATCCGATGTCATTGTAATGATGCAGTGTTCTCTTATTGATGCCATTCATTTTCGCAAATTCTCCGGAAGAGCATAAACTCTTTTTGTCCATGATGAGCCCTCACTTGTGTACGGTTTCTGGATGTATTATGATACGCAATGCCGACAAATAAAACAATTTTTTTCTATCCGGAGAATATGAAATTCAGACTCTTAAAGGTTGGAGTGTAAAAATTCTGCACTTTTCTGGAGAGATTTAATTGGAGATTTTTCAATCCAGTTCTTGTGGCTTTCCAAAATAATTGCAGAAACATTTGTCTGAACAGCTTGTGCGAGTAATGACTTAAGATCCATATTTCCGCAGCCCAGTTCCATGCTGTCTGATTTTAAGATCGGAGTCATGGAAGGTCCGGTCAGGCGGGTTCCGCGGTCATTGATGTGGTAGAGTTTCATTCGGTTCCCAAGTTGTTTCATCACTTGCAGTGCAGATACTCCGGCTTCTGTTGGCCAGTAGGAATCAAATTCAAATCCTACGGAATCTGGATCTGTTTCCTGAATCAGAAAGTCATAAGCGGTCATGTGAGCATCTATTTTTCGAAATTCGCAGTTGTGATTGTGGTACAGTAGTTGGATTCCGGCTTGTTTTAACTGTGCGCCTGCTTTGTTTAAGTCCTGTGCCAGCCGGGAAACAGCTTCTCGATCAGAATAATCAAAACGATACATTCCGGTAATGACGATGGTATCTGTCTGGAAGTCTTGGGCTTCCTGAAGGATAGATTCTGGATCCCGCTGTATGCTTCCCAAATCTTCATGGATGGAAACGACCTTTAAATGACTTTGCCGTATGAGTTCTTTCCAATTATAAGTGCCGCCTTTTCCAACCGGCATGCCAGAGAATTTGGTCAGCATACGAACCAGAAACGGAGTAGGGCGGATCATAAAACCGTTGAGCTCGATTCCATCATAACCGGCGGCTTTGATGGCGGACAACGTCTCTTTTGTCTGTGTTTCTGTTTTACATACAGTGCCCAGCATGATCTGCTGTACTGCTTTTTCTATTACATGATTTTTCTTTGATATACATTCTTGTTTCATTTTTATTCTCCATTCTACTACAATATATTTATGGTTAATATCCCTTACAGCCAGTAAGGAATTATCCATCTTGTTGCTTAAGCTGTTAGAATGTAGGTAGCATTGGATATCTTCTCCTTTCTTGGACCTTGCGTCCGTAAAATAGACTGATAACCAGCTCCTCATTCGCAGCGTTCGTTTTATGCAGGTTGAATCGTCATAGGCGCATTCGTGTCACACCACAGTAGATTGAATAGGCAATGAGTAAAACTGGTGCTTATCCATTGCAATAATTCTTAAGGAGTGACAAATTTATGAACGCAGTAGGTATCGATGTTTCTAAAGGTAAAAGTATGGTTGCAATCATTCGCCCATTTGGCGAGATTGTCTCTCCACCTTTTGAAATCAAACACACAGCCAGTGACATCAATTCACTTGTTGAGCTCATCAACTCTGTTGAAGGCGAATCTCGAATTGTAATGGAGCATACAGGACGTTATTATGAAGTCCTTGCCCATCAACTTTCCGAAGCAAATCTTTTCGTCAGTGCCATTAACCCAAAGCTTATCAAGGATTTTGATAACGATTCCCTCCGCAAAGTCAAATCTGACAAAGCTGACGCTGTTAAAATTGCCCGATATGCACTTGACAAGTGGCACAATCTCAAACAGTATAGTGTTATGGATGAATTACGAAATCAGCTTAAAACCATGAACCGTCAGTTCAGCTTTTATATGAAACATAAGACGGCTATGAAGAATAATCTCATTGGAATCCTTGACCAAACCTATCCTGGCGTGAATGCTTACTTTGACAGTCCTGCCCGCAGTGACGGCAGCCAGAAATGGGTTGATTTTGCATCTACATACTGGCATGTGGACTGTGTCCGCAAGATGTCTCTAAATGCTTTTACCTGCCATTATCAAAACTGGTGCAAACGCAAGAAGTACAACTTTAGCCAGTCAAAGGCTGAGGAAATCTATGGAAAAGCAAAGGAGCTTGTTCCTGTACTTCCAAAGGATGACCTTACAAAGCTTATTATCAAGCAGGCTGTTGACCAGCTTAATAGTGCTT
>CAJKWK010000019.1 GCA_905203555.1 uncultured Lachnospiraceae bacterium | reverse complement strand
AGTAACTGTATGCGTGTCAAAAGTCATTGAAAAATCGACTTTTGACACTTACATCTTTCTATTATTATAGATTATAGTTCGCGTACATTTTACCATATTCCGTTTTTCGAAACAATCCTTTCCTGAGAACCATTTCAGGTTTCAGAAATAGAAAGCAACATCTTATAGTATATGAACTGAAAATCTGCTATAATTTTTTTAAATAATCTTTAACTACGAGGAAATTATGATAAAAGCAATCTTTTTTGATGTTGACGGCACATTATTATCTCACAGACAAAATGCTGTACCGGTCAGTACAAGAAACGTTTTAAATTTATTAAAAGAACAAGGAATAAAATGTGTCCTTGCAACCGGAAGACATCTGACAGAATTAGCCACGCTTCCGATCAATGATATTTCTTTTGATGCTTATATTACATTGAATGGGCAACTGTGTCTGAATGACAAAAAAGAAATTTTTTCTTGCAATCCAATTAGCTGTTCAGACAAAGAATACATTGTACAATTATTTCGTGATAAATCCATTCCTGTCATGCTGGTGGAAAAAGATAGAATGTATATCAATTTTATAAATGACGCCGTAAAAGCTGCCCAACAGGAAATATCTACCCCTGTTCCCGATGTACAAGACTACAAGGGCGGCGATATTTATCAGGCGATTGTCTATATCGGTAAAGAAACTGAAAATGCAATTCAGACGCATCTGACAGATTCTAAAATTATCCGCTGGAATCCCCGGGCAATCGATATCATTTCCAAAACAGGCGGAAAAACCACAGGAATTCAAGCGTATTTAGAAACCACAGATATTTCCGCCGATGAAACCATGGCATTTGGCGATGCCGCAAATGATATCGACATGTTAGAATTTGTCCATATCGGTGTTGCAATGGGAAATGCATCCGATGAAGTCAAAGCACATGCAGATTTTGTAACCGCTTCCGTCGATGAAGACGGAATTGAAAAAGCATTGCTTATCACGAAAGCTCACTGGAGGTATTTATGAAAAAATTATTTGAACTCGGAAATCAATATGTAAAAGAAAGCGACTGGAAAGATTTAGCCCTTATTAAATGTTGTCTGTGTTCTATGGGAATTATCATCGGCACACAGGTCGCCCCAAAATACAGGAAAAATATAGCATGTATTTCTGCCAGTGTTTTCATCACAACTTATATTCCTTTGATGGCAAAATTTTTTAAAATTGCAGCGCGTGATAAATCATGAAAATCACAGAAGTCAAAACCATCCGATATACGAATGTGGAGTGCAGCTCATCGATATGATTTATCTGCAAAAGAAACTATAAACAGATACCGAAGGATAAACAGATTATGATATACCTATCCCATTTTGAATTTCCATCTTCAGAGGTGGAATATGATTTCATTTTCCACCAAAAACACACCTGTTATGATACTTACTATCCATTTCAGATATTATCAAAGCATGGTTTCTGCAGGATTGACTTTGAACCGGTCACGATTCTGTATGGCGGCAACGGTTCCGGAAAAACAACCGCACTTAATGTAATCGCAGAAAAGCTGGGACTTCAAAGAGATGCTTTATATAATCGCTCGAATTTTTTTGAAGATTATATAGAACAAAAATACAGACATTTCCAAATGCGTTCTCTTGCTGATTATGATCAGTTAAAAAAAGTCAATTCAGCGCGACGAACTACCCAGTCACAATATATACGCAAAAATTTGTCCGATAATATCCGGGAACATTCCAACGGTGAAAGCGCCTTTCTATATTTTGCTGAAAAGATTCAGGAAAATGGTTTATACCTTCTGGACGAACCTGAGAACAGCCTGTCTCCCGAAAAACAACAGGAACTTCTTCGATTTCTAGAAGATTCCGCTCGTTTTTTTGACTGCCAGTTTATAATCGCCACGCATTCACCTTTTCTTCTCTCTATGCCACAAGCAAAAATCTATGATCTGGATGAAGAGATTGTAGATGTCAAGAAGTGGTACGAACTGGAAAATGTCAAGGCATATTATGATTTTTTCAAAAAACATGAGCAGGAATTTACCGAAGGGAAAAATTGAAAAAGCCGAAAATTTACCAAAGGAGAACAAAGCAAATGGAACTGACACGCTGCAAATGGTGCAATTTAAAAAATGACCTTTATGTAAAATATCATGATGACGAATGGGGTGTTCCCACCTATGACGATTACTCTCTTTTTGAGTTTTTAGTCTTAGAGCCTTTTCAGGCCGGCTTATCTTGGGAAACTATTTTGAATAAACGCGAAAATTTCAGAACAGCATTTGACAATTATGATATTGATAAGATTCGTAATTACAAAGAGGATAAAATAACCGAACTGATGCAGAATCCGGGTATCATTCGCAACCGCAGAAAGATCGAAGCCGCAATCAACAACGCCTCCGTTTTTAAAGAAATACAAAAAGAGTGGTCCTCCTTTTCCGACTACATCTGGCACTTTACTGATCACCAAACGATTTATGAAGTCGGAAAAGCAAGTTCTCCACTCTCTGATGAGATTGCAAAAGATTTGAAAAAACGCGGAATGAAATTCATTGGAACAACTATTGTTTACGCATATCTACAGTCCATCGGAGTGATCTACTCTCATGATGAAGGGTGTTTTCTATACAAAAAGATATGAGCCAAGAATTTCCTGTCGCCCTCCTAATCATCTGTAGGTAAACAAATTCCTATATTTTTTCATTTCTTTTTCTGCCTGTTCAAAATTCGGCATCCTCCACTCCCAGTTCGGACTTCCCACCGTTCCGGGTGTATTGATATGCCCTTCTTTCCCTTGTCCCAGCACATCTGCCATTGGCAAAATCGCATACTCTGCCGGACTTTGTAAGGTATAAGTAATCAATCGGTCTTTGATGCTGCCCTGCCCGATTCCCTGACGTGCAAGAAATCTTCGAACTTTTCTCCGGGCTGCACAGGTCAGATTTCCATACCACTCCATCAAGGTGTCATTGTCATGGGTTCCGGTATAGATAATCATATTTTCCACGTCATGCGCATTGTCATACGCATACTTTCCTTTTGTCTCAATGGAAAATACAAGAATTTTCATTCCCTTCAAATGATAATGATTTTTCAATTCCAACACTTCCGGACGAAGATCTCCCAAATCTTCCGCCACCAGATTCACTCCCGGAATCTTTGCTTTCAAAGTGTCTATCACTTCATATCCCGGAGCCTCTATCCACTCACCCTCAACAGCAGTTGGGCAGCTTGCCGGAATCTTCCAAAATGTATCAAATGCACGGAAATGGTCAATTCGAATGATGTCAAATAATTTGCTGCTGTATCCAATCCGCTCTACCCAGAACTGATAATCATTTTTCTTCATATAGTCCCAATCATAGATTGGATTTCCCCATCTCTGTCCTGTTTCGCTAAAATAATCCGGCGGCACACCTGCAATAAAGATCGGTCTGCCATCCGTATCCAGCAGAAAGTTCTGTTTTCCTGCCCATACATCTACGGAATCCACCCCAACATAAAACGGAACATCTCCCATAATCTGAATACCGGCCGCATTTGCCTGTGCTTTCAAACGCATCCACTGACAGAAAAATTCATACTGCAGAAACATCTGGTATTGTATTTCATTTTCCAATGTCTCCGGTAAAGTTGATCGTGTCTCCGGCCAGTTTTTTGCATCCTCTGTCCATTCATTCCAGCAGATGCCACCATGTTCTTTTTTCAATGCCCGGAACACACCATATTCATACACCCAGCTCTGTCCGATAAAATTTTGGTAAGACTCTTCCTTTTGTTTTTCCAAACTGCAAAATGTCTTAAATGCCTCTCTCAAATACGGCTCTTTAAACTCACGAACTGCATCATAATCAATCTGAACTGCTTTCTCTTGAAAACTCTCCGCCTTCTTTTTTAACAGTCCTTCGTCATATAATATATCCAGGCTGATATACAGTTCATCTCCGGCGCAGGAGGAATACGGCTGATACGGCGAGTTACCGTATCCCACCGGATTCATTGGCAATATCTGCCAGATTTTCACACCGTTTTCTTTTAAAAGCCGAATAAAATGGAATGCCTCTGCTCCCATCTCTCCCACCCCTGTATGTGATGGAAGAGAGGCAACAGGCATTAAAATTCCGCTCTGTCTCATTGTCTTTTCTCCTATAAATGCCAAATATCTCTATTATACTCTGCAATGGTTCTATCAGATGAGAAGAATCCTGCTTTTGCGATGTTTCCCAGCATCTTCTTCTCCCATGCTTTCTCATCCTCATAATCCGCAAGCATCTGCTCTTTTGTCTTGATATAATCTTTTACATCCAACAGCGCCATAAACCAGTCTTTGCCAACAATTTCCTTGTACAGACGAGCTAAGTTTACCGGATCTCCGATACGAATTAAGTCTTTGCTAATGATAAAATCAACCAATTCTTCCACCATCGGATCGTTATCATAAATATCAGCGGAGCAATAACTTGCTGTATCATACAGTTCAATTACTTTTTCAGATTTTTCTCCAAAAATATAAATATTCTCATCGCCAACCAACTCATGTATTTCTACATTTGCTCCATCTTCTGTACCAAGCGTCACAGCACCGTTCAACATAAACTTCATATTACCGGTTCCGGATGCCTCTTTGGATGCCAGAGAAATCTGTTCCGAAATATCGCATGCCGGAATCAATTTTTCCGCCTTTGTTACATTGTAATTTTCCACCATGACAATCTTCAAGTACGGACTTACCTCCGGATCATTCTCAATCAGCTGCTGCAGGCACAAAATCAAATGAATAATATCTTTTGCGATTGTATATGCCGGCGCTGCCTTTGCTCCGAAAATCATCGTAACCGGACGCTTTGGCAGATTTCCCTTCTTGATTTCTTTGTATTTATAAATCGCATACAATGCATTCATCTGCTGTCTTTTATATTCATGAAGTCGTTTGATCTGAATATCAAAGACAGAGTTTTCATCAATCTCTATTCCCTGTGTCTGTTTCAGATATTTTTTCAACTCCAGTTTTGCACCCTGTTTGATTTCCTTTAATCTTGCTAAAACCTTTTCATCATCCTGGTATGCCAGCAACTTTTCCAGTTCTTCTGCATTTTCCATGTATCCAGGTCCAATGAGTTCCTTCAAGTATTCTGCCAGATCATAATTACAGTGTGTCAGCCATCTGCGGAAGGTAATTCCATTGGTCTTGTTATTAAACTTCTGTGGATAAAGGTCATAAAACGGCTTTAATTCTGATTCCTTTAAGATCTCTGTATGCAGCGCAGCAACCCCATTGACTGCATATCCAAAATGGATATCAATATGTGCCATATGCACGCGGTTCTGCTCGTCAATAATGTAAACCTTCGGATCATGAAAATCTCTTCTGACTCTTCGATCCAGCTCTCTAATGATCGGAAGCAAGTGCGGCACTACTTTTTCCAAATAAGAAATCGGCCATTTTTCCAAAGCCTCTGCCAAAATAGTGTGATTGGTATACGCACAGGTCTTGCTGACCACATCCACTGCCGTATCAATATTAAATCCTTTCTGCTCTGTCAAAATACGGATCAATTCCGGAATCACCATAGTCGGATGTGTATCGTTGATCTGAATACATACATGCTCATGCAAATGATACAGATTCACGCCCCGCTCTTCTGCCTCTTTTAAAATCAGCTGTGCTGCATTGCTCACCATGAAATACTGCTGGTAAATACGCAAAAGCTGTCCTGCCTCATCGCTGTCATCTGGATAGAGGAACAATGTCAAATTCTTTTGAATATCATTTTTATCAAAGGAAATCCCATTTCCAATGATGCTTTCATCCACGCTGTCCAGATCAAACAAGTGAAGTTTGTTGCATCCACTGTGATATCCCGGAATATCAATGTCATACATGGTAGATTTTAAGGTAAAATCTTTAAACGGGACCTCAAAGCTCACATCCGTCCGATTCAGCCAGCTCTTCTCTGTAATCCAAGGATTCTTTTCTTCCCACTGTTTATTGTCAGCAAATCTCTGAAGAAATAATCCCTCATGATAATTCAGTCCTACACCGTCTCCATTCAGCCCCAAGGTTGCAATGGAGTCCAGAAAACAAGCTGCTAGACGTCCAAGACCACCATTTCCAAGAGACGGCTCCAATTCCACTTCTTCCACCTCTGTCAAATCATGACCATATTTTTTCAAGACTTCTCTCGTCTCATCAAACAAGCCTAAATTAATCAGGTTATTTGACAATAATTTTCCAATCAGAAACTCTGCAGAAATATAATACAATTTTCGTGTTCCTTCATTATGTTTCATTCCCTGCATCTTTTCTTTTGACAATTGCAGCAATGCTGCGTAAATTTCTTCATTTGAGGCATCTGCAATTCCTTTTCCGCAGTTCGCCTCCAAAATCTGTGCTAATTCCTTCTCCATGATATTGAACCCCTTCCATGATATGATTTTCTGTGTCCTTTTATTTGTTTCGTATTGTTTCGCTTTTACTGATAATATCATTTTTATTCCGTATAGTCAATATTTTATGCAGAAACTTTTCGAAATTTTTTTGTGATTTACATTGCTTTTATATATGCTGTTCTATATAATAGAGAATATGATCAGTATCAACATTGAAAGGATTTTGCCATGGCTACATTACAAGATATTGCCGATCGTCTGAACATCTCAAAGGGCACTGTTTCCAAAGCATTAAATGATGCCCCGGATATCAGCGAAACGTTACAAAAAACAATTCTCGAAACAGCAGTTGAAATGGGATACACAAAGATTCGGCGTCAAAAAGCTGTTCAAAAGAAATTATGTATTTTAATTGAAAATATGGATTATAAAGAACCACATCAATTTGGCTACGAGATCATTCTCGGTTTTCGCCAGCTTGCAGAACCTGCCGGATATGTGGTAGATATTATAGACACAACCATTTCCATGCAGCAGAACACCCCTTATGATGTTTTCATGCTGCAGCACCAGTATTTAGGAGCCTTTGTTGTAGGTTTTTCTCTGGATGACCCATGGATGAAGGATTTTTTAACAAGCAGAACACCCGCCGTTCTCTACGATAACTATATTACTACCAATCCAAACACCGCCTATGTGGGTATTGACAATCTGGAAGGAATGGAACTGGCTGTTTCTCACTTGAAAAATCTGGGGCACAAAAAGATTGGGTATTTATGCAGCGAACTAACCGCGCATATTATGAAGGTACGGCACAACGCCTTTTTACAGGCTCTGGAGCAGAATCAATTGGAATCAAACCCGGCGCATACCGGCAGTTCCTATTGCATTACTCAATGTATGGAAACGCATTTACCAAGACTTCTGCAGCTTGGAATCACTGCCATCATCTGCAGCCATGACCAGATTGCCAACGCCGCCATCATTCAATGCCAGCAGCTTGGATATCACGTTCCAAACGATATCAGTATCATCGGTTTCGATGACCTTGCGATCAGCGCCTACACGTCGCCTCCTCTGACCACGATCCGCCAGGACCGGGTTCAGCTTGGAAAAAGTGCTTACGCAGCGCTCACCAGCTTGATGGAACAGGTCGAAATCGGCACACTGCTGCTGCATGCAAAATTAATCGTAAGAGGCTCTACCGGAAAATATTGCGGTGAAGATGCAATCAAGCCACTTTAACTTTAGCTTTGATTATGCCTATACCAGACTTGTCAAAACAAGTAAAAAGGAAAGGCTGTTCACTTCTATGGACATCCTTTCCTTTAAACAACTTATATTTTCATCAGAATTTGAAATCTACCATTTCCAACCTCTAGATTTTTTCCATTTTGCATAATTACCCCAGACACATTTGGAGGCAAAATGATGTCTAACTCTATTTCTTTCTCTTCTTTCTTTTCCCATCTCACAGAAATCTTACCATATACAGAATCATACAATGTTTCCGCCCAATCAAGACCACAATTAAAATCCGGTGCAATCCGAACCTTACGATATCCGGCCTCTTCTATCTGAATCCCACCGATTCTTCTATAAATAAAATCTCCGACACACCCAAACGCAAAATGATTATAGGAAGAATTGGTTCGTGTTCCATCCGGTAAAATCGCCGCCCAGCGTTCCCAGATCGTCGTTGCTCCATGCTTAAGTGCATATAACCATGACGGTGCTTTTTCTTGAAATAACACTGTATATGCCAAGTCAGATTCACCATATTCAAAAAGTATGTCCAGTAAAAACGGAACCGATAGGAATCCTGTATCCAGGCAGTCCCCTGATTCATGAATCAATTCCTTTAATTTTAACACTGCTCCTGCTTCCTGTTTTCTATCCAATACTTTTGCAGCAAGCGCAATTACATACAATCCCTGCAAATCCTGTCTCATTTTCCCATTTTCATCTACATACTCTTTTGAAAAAACAGATGTAATCTTCTGATTCAGCTTCATATAATAATCTGCATCTTCTTTCTTATTGAGAATCACAGCGATTTCAGACATAATTCCAACTGTATATGCCCAATATGCCATCGCCACCTCTTCCTTTGTCTGTATTGCTGATAAAATAGGATCATCGGCAGCTGCCATAATGCTTGGAATCAACCAGTCTCCAAAATGAAATAATTTCCCCCATTGTTTTAAATTTTTTCCAGCCTGCATTTCCACATAATGCAGCCATCTTTTCATTGTACTATAATTTTCCCGGAGAATTTTTTCATCTCCATACGCCCGATACATCACATATGGTATCAGTACACATGCATCTGCCCATCCGGCAGAACTTATATGTTCCGCATTTGGATCTCCATTGACATATTTATTACTATCAATTTCCGGCACTACGTTTGGTATCTGCCCATCTTCTTTCTGTGCCATTCTCAAATCATAAAGCCAACGATTTAAAAATGCCCTCATATCCATATTAAATACTGCCGTTGATGCATATACCTGCATATCTCCTGTCCAACCTGCCCGTTCTCTTTGAGGACAGTCCGTTGGAATGCAGACCATATTTCCTTGCTGACTCCTAAAAATATTTTCCTGAAGCTTATTCAGTCTCTCATCCGAACATTTAAAGCTACCGCTTTTATCCAACCGGCTTCCAATTACATTGATCACAAAAGCCTCCGGATTCACATTGTCCGTCCCGGTTACTTTCACATACCGGAATCCATGAAATGTAAATCGCGGTTCATACTTCGTCCATGTATCTGAAATTAAAATTCTGTCTTTTTGATTTTTATTCTGTCCAAGTATATTCTGTAGGAAATTTCCATCCTTATCCAAAACCTCACTATGTTCCAATCCAATCTCAGTTCCCGGCGTCGTTTGCATAGAAAAAGAAGTATAGCCGCAAATATTTTCTCCTGCATCAAGCACCAGTTCCCCTTTCGGAGTCCTGATTAATGTCGGTTGTATTGTTTTTATCACACATACCGGATCCACACTCTGTCCACGTAGGTTTTCATAACCATATTCTTTTACGACAACTGATTTCCAATGGCTATCATCAAATCCCGGTTTTGAAAATTCCTTTGGTTCCTTTGACATGTCGATATATTCACCCACAAATAAATCCGCATACTGATACGCTCCAAAATTCCATTTCAAATCCTTATCAGAACAAATCCATTCTATTACGCCATCTTCATACTCTATTTCTATCTGAAACAAAATTGCATTTTGTCTGCCATATTGATGTCCGATTCCCATCAACCCTATTTTCCCACTGTACCATCCATCTGCAAGAATACACCCTACTGCATGGGATTTCTCGGCTGTCTTCTCTTCCTCTTGCAGAATATGTGTTACATCATAAGTCTGATATTCCAAATGCTGATGATATGCTGTATATTCTGGCACCAACATATTACTTACCCGTACACCATCAATCTGCATTTCATACAAACCATGTGCAGTCACATACGCCACTGCCCTTTTTACATTCTTTTTCGTTGAAAACTCTTTCCGAAAATATACCGGGGCATCCAGTTTCTTTTCCGGTTGTTCATCCGCCGACAGATTTCCTGAAATAATCATTCCGAAATCTGCCGCATCTTGAAGCGGCTTCTTTTCTACATCCGCTTCAACCCATCCGGCTTTCCACTCGTCCTGTTTAAGCATTCCGGTCATAAAATACTCCGTTCCGCTTTCTGCAACATTTCCATGATTATCCCAACTTATCACAGACCATTGATACCAGTTTCCTCTCTTAAATGGTTTTCCTTCATAAACTATTTCTTTCAGTTCTTCTGATTCTATCTTTCCTGAGTCCCAAAAAAGTTCTGTACCATCTGTAACTCGAATCTGGTATGCCGTTTGAAAAGTGTTCTGCTCCACACTCCGTAATTTCCACGAAAACCATGGCCGTATATCCAAGCCTTCCGGTGATTTTCTATTTGCACAACGCAGACTATAAATCTGATATTTCCCCATACTTTTTACGCCTCTTTCTTATTTATATTCCAGCACAGTACACATAACAAACCTAATACCGCAACAATGGCAGGTATGATAGAGCGAGACATTAAAATTCCTGTCAGTGCACTATCTGTCTGCTGCTGATTTGCTACATATCCTGTCGCTGCAAGCAGAAAACTCACTGCTGAACTTGCAATTGCCTGCCCCACCTTAATAGCAAACGAATTCATTGCAAAACAAGTACCATCTGCTCGATATCCTTGACGCTCTGCAACGTAGCCCGCTGTCTGCGTAAGCATTGTTGTAATCGTTACCATCAAAAGTCCTGTTGCCAGTCCGCCAATTCCAAAACAGATAAATAATACCGGAATTGAACCTTTTCCTATTATAAAAATTACACTTCCCGCTATGATATTCATTCCAAACCCTACTGCTGCCAACGTTTTTGCTGTAAAACGTTTCATCAGAATCGGTGCTAAGATAGAAGTAACAATACCAAGTCCCATACAAATAGCCATATAAGCACCAATCAGATCCGGTCTTCCCAGATAATAAATCATATAATATGTACCTGACACAGAAGGAAGAATCATTCCAAATGCACAAAATACCATTGCCAGAAGTACCATTAACAGTGGTTTACACATAATCTTTTTAAACCCTTTAAAAATATTTGCTTCTTGCGGTGGAATTTCCGGTGTATTTACTTCTTTCGTACTAAAATATGCAATGAATGCAAAAACCACAGAGATCACACCCACGATTACCATAAATAATGGGTAACCCTTTTTCAGATTTTCTACACCTTCACCGCCTCCAAGTCGGATAATTGTATTATACGCAACTGCTGATGCCACCATCATTGCAATTGTTGTAAAAGTACGTGCAGAACTGATCAACTTATTTTTGGTATTTTCACTATTTGTCAAGGACGGAACCATAGACCACAACGGTACATCATATGCAGTAAATATCATTCCCACAATGGTATATGTAACTGCTGCATAAGCAATTTTCCCGCCAGTACTCCAGTTTGGTGACAAAAAACATAACACACAAAATACAGATAACGGAATTGCTGTAAATAGGATATATGGTCTATATTTTCCTCTTTTTGTAACCGGGCTTCTATCTGCAATTGCTCCCATCATTGGATCATTAATTGCATCCCATATTTTAGTTATAAAAAAAATCGCACCAGCTGCCGCTGCCGGAATCCCAAATACATCTGTATAAAACAGCAACAGATAGGACCCCATTACCCCCAACGCAAGATCTTTTCCAAAACTTCCCAGACCGTATCCAATAATTTGATACCATTTCATTTCGTTGCTTTCCTTCATTTTCATTTCCTCCTCAAATTTGATATAACGAGTATAGCAATTATTTTTATTTTTTTAATTGGATTATAGTAAGTCTCGCCTTGGATTAAAGTAAGATTTTATCCTTCCAAAATTGAATCTTTCTGAAAAATCACTTATAATATCTCATATAAGATTTGAATTTTCCAATTCCAAAGAGGAGATTGATTATGAGCACTCGTAGTTTTAATCAATATATAGAAATGTATTATAAAGAACATCCGCAGTTTCCCGACAATTTAAATAAATTAATCTTAAATACATTTGACACAACGGCATCTATTATAGAACTTCATGCTGATAATGTTATTCCCTCAGATAACAATATCGTGGTCACCCTTCATCCCTGGGAAGCAAATAACACCTGCGGAAAACAACATTGCCATGATTATTTTGAATTAATGTATGTATCAAAAGGAAGCTGTACTCAAAAGATCGGAGACATTCAATGCAATTTGTCTGCTGGGGACTTCTGTCTTTTAAATCCTCTGATCACACATGATATCAGCATTGATACTGAAAACACCTTTTTATTCAACCTGATGATTAAACCAAAATTATTTCAGGATTCTTTTCTTTGTATGCTGGATGGCAGTGATATAATCAGTAACTTTTTTACCACTTCACTTTTTACAGCATCACAACAAAAATCCTATCTATATTTTCCAAGCACAGAAAATATAACGACATCCAAGCACATACATGCATTAATCATTGAACTTTACGAAAAAAAATTAGGTTATCAAAAGGCTGCAAAGAACTATCTTGCCCTTCTTTTTACTGAATTAGCAAGGATATGGCAACATCGAATTGACAAAGAAAATTTTGCTTTGATGGGCGGAAATCCTCTTTCTGAAATTTTGACTTACATGAACCAGCATAAACAAGAAGTAACCTTAACTTCTGTCGCTGAACATTTCCACTATCATCCAAAATATCTTTCTTCATTGATAAAGAAATATACAAACAAAAGTTTTTCAGAACTCATTCAAGAAGCCAAGCTGCAAGAAGTTTGTTTTTATCTGAAAAATACAACCCTTTCAATCGATGAAATCACACAGATAATGGGGTATTATGACAGAAGCTATTTCAATAGACTCTTCAAAAAAACATATCAGATGTCTCCCAGTCAATATCGGGAAATGTATAAAGAATAAATTAAAATGAGAATGTTCCAAAAAGAAACGGCTGCACTAATTGCTTAGTGCAGCCGTCAGACTGTAGACAAAGTTGATGTTGGAACCAAGTTCCAGCAGTTAATTGAATGAACGTATCTCTCCCAATTCTTGTACTTTTCTTATACATGGAATTTCTTATCCATTTCTTCCCGAAATTCCTTCCATTTAAACAACAATATCCCTGCCAAAAACAGAAAGCATACAGCAATTCCGACCAAACTCGGAAGCTGCAGTTGCACCGCTCCGAAGATCAGAAGCAAAAGCGGAAGCACCAGACCGTAGACAGAGGCCATCACCAGATACGACATATATTCTTTTGCCGGCCATTTCTGTACTGCTGCGACCACGACCATAAAAAGCAGAATTGCCATGCTGACAATCGGAACTACGAAGTCGATCGACCACCCACGCCATCCGGTCAGCCAGTCCCATAAAATACTGACATTTGACATAATAACAAGCTGCCACATCGCATTTTTTAAGAGATTATACCGTTTGAAAAATCCAATGGTCGACGCCAGCCACATACTCGCAACTCCCCCGGCGGAAAACAAAGTCCATTGCACTGTCGGGCGATAATTAAAATCAAGATCTATCATAAATACGATTGCAACAAGACACAAAAATGTGAAAAACTTATAGACCTTCATTTCCAGTTCTTTGGTTGCCTGTACTTCCGGAAACTCTGCCGCAATCATCTCAGACTCTATTCCCTGTTCTTTTAAAATACGGAAAAAGTTTCTTTGTATATTTTCTGTATCGAATCTCGACGTAAATCCAAGAGACAATTTATCTCCAAAGGAACACATACACAATTCCATCTTTGGCGTGCTCGTATAGACTCCGAATCGCTCAATATATGGAATATATTCTTCCGGCATATTTACAGCACTCATATTTGAAAAAATCGCAGTCGTATTCTTCTCTGAGAACTTTGCACCTGCATGAATGCATAAATTTTTCAACTCTGCCGGTGCAAACTTCAACACCGGATGCATTTCCAACGCAATTAGTTCATTCATATGCTCCGCCATTTTTTCCTTTGTCAATTCCTGTGCAAAATATTGCTTTACCTCTTCCAGTACTTCCTCCAGAGAGTCTTTTCCTTTTCCAAATACATGCCCCGGCTCAATCCAGTTAAAAAAATTCAACATGGAATCGGAAGGGAAAAACTTTCGCAAATTTACGGGAACCATCAATTTGACCGGTTCACGTTCCTGCATCCTCGACATTTCCTCATGGATTGCCATCAAGTATACCGTTGACAGAAAAACCGTCATCGAACATCCCAGCTCTCTGGAACGGGCAAGCACCTGTTTTACAGAAAGAACGCTCTCCCTCACCTGCATTGCCCCGTTATCTTTCCTCGGTTTCCGAATCTGATATGCCTTTGACTTTTTCACCCTCGGTTTCTTCGTGTTCTTTGTATAATATTTGGCAAAACCGTCATTTTCCTGATCCTGTACCGTCACATCTTCTGAACGAAGCGCAACCGCTTCCAGACCGTCCTTCTGATGTGCCAGATAAAGATAATTTTTTACCAGCTCGCGCAAAAATTCCGTTGCCCCAGTGCCATCTGTCAACACATGGAACACTTCGAAATTGATTCGTTTCTTATAATAGGTCACCTCAAACAGCAATGACTTCTTATCCTTGATATAAATCCTACTGCAAGGTTCTTTATATTCTTCCCGCACTACCGGATGCAGACTGCTCTTTTCCAAATAACTCCAGAATACTCCCTTTCGAATCACCGACAAAAAGACCGGATAGGTCTCCACCGTCCGATCTAGTGCCGTCTGCAACAGCTGCGGCTGAATCGCTTCTTTTAACTCACAATAAAACCGAAAAACACGGGTATCATTCTTTGTGCTTGCCGCCAAAAATAATTTTGCCGCGTTGTCCAGTTTTCTCCAGTGTGCCCGTTTCTGCTTTGTCATGACTTCCCCCTAAAAACGCATTGATATAATCAAAACTTTCCTGCACATGAAAAAATTTGATTCCAAGCGAAAAATATCCATGCAGGGCATCTTTCACTCGATGTATTTCCACATGATTTCCCGCTTCCATAAGTCTTTGTCCGTATGCTTCGCCCTCGTCCCGCAGCGGATCAAACTCCGCCGTCAGAATCAATGTATCCGGCTGATTCCGCAAATCCTCTGCCAGATATGGCGCAAAATACGGACTCTGTTTGTCCTCTTCATTTTTCGCATATAACGAAATATAATCCTGCATCTTTCCCGCAGTCAAAAGATAATCCGAGCCATTTTCTTTCACCGATGCAAACGGTGAATTTTCAGAATAATCATTGTATACCGCCGGATAGATCAATATCTGCCGCTTAGGAAGAAAATCTCCCCGATCTCTTGCCAACAGCGAAACAGCGGCAACCAGATTTCCACCCGCGCTGTCTCCGATCAATGTAATATCATCCGGATTCATATTCAGTTCTTTATGCCTCCTGTAAATCGCTTCCGCTGCTGCATAACAATCATACAGTCCTGCTGGGAACTTATGTTCCGGCGCCAGACGGTATTCTACCGCCGCCACAATATTTCCAGTAGAAATTGCAAGCCGGGCACAGATTCTCTCATAATTATCTACACAATTCGTCACCCAGCCGCCCCCATGAAACAATAGTAGCAACTTTGGGAATTTCAACCGATCCTTCTCATATGCAGTTTGAGTTTCCTCATCCGGAAAGAAAAGCCGAATTGGAACCTTGTGCTCTCCATTATATACATCCACGTCCGCTGTCCTGTAGAAAATCTTCATCGGATCCAGTCGTTTCAAATCCGCCAGCTGACGTTCTGCCTCCACTTGGATTCCATCAAAAGAAAGCGCTTTTAAAATCAGCCTTGCCGCCGAGTTGATTGCCATAATAAACTCCTTTTCTTCATTCATTTTACCATTGCTTATAGTGGCATTATAATACACTCGCATCATAATCTCTACATTTTTCTTGGGATCCTCTGCATCTCTTTACAATACAACTTAAAAAAAATCTTTTCCAGATCCAAAATACACATGCTTTCATGGAAACATTACTTCTCTTACCCAAAAGCAAACAGAGATTACCCGAGGGAGCCCGAACATTCCCTTGGGTAATCTCTGCCTGTTTTTTCTTCTTCCAATTTCACTTAATACTTATGCTTTTTATAACCATTTTTGATCTTCTTATTTTTTTACCTTTATCACCTTACAATCTCTGCCTCCGCAAAAAATTCAGGCACATGAAAGTTTGGTATATCGGACTCTATCGGTGCATAAGAAACATAATGCTCACATGATTTTGTTTCAGATATTTTATAAAAGTTACAGGTAAACTCACTTTTCTCTCCCAAATGCAGAGGTCCGTAGATGCGTTCCAGAAGCACAACAGGAACCTTTAGTTCTACCGTCCAGTTCTTTTCATGAATCTCTGCCTTGCATTCAAACATCGCATGTTCTGCATTTGTAAAGAAAGAGCGATATGCACGACCGGATCCATAACCTGCAAGTAAAGCACCGTTGGAATTCATTTCCAGATTGATGTAAACTCCCTTATGGGCTTTCTCACCCTCTGAATCAAACATCAAAAATACTTCCATCGCACTGTCCTGATAGACCGGATCATTTGCCTTTGTGTAGGTTCTGAGTGGATTGGTTTCTTCACACACCAACTTCAGATAAAATCCATCCCCCGGAATAAACCCTATATAGCCATGCATCTTTGGAAATTGTTCTGTTCCCCACAACGCATTTTCTACATGAAATGGATGTAATTCCGTCAACTGCTCTTTCCTTTCTATCATTTTAACCTCCAGTTTCATACACCGCGTCTCCTCTGTTTATAAGCATTTTCTCAGAAAATATTTTTCTTATCTACAATGTATCAAATCATTCTGCTCTTTTCAAGTTGTTTTCTTAATTGCAAGCCCATCACAGCAGCTAAAACAGCCTTGATCACCGCCGAAGGAACGAACGGCAGTACACATGCTGTAATCGCAGTCCACGCAGAACTGTCCATAACGACACAGTACATAAGCACACCCACCACATAATTTGAAATTGTGCCAACACATAAGAGCAGCACAAACATCCCTTTTTGTTTTCGAAGTTCCATTCCTTTCCCAATAATATATGCCATAAGTGGGAAAGACAGAAGAAAGCCTCCGGTCGGACCAACCAAACTTTGCAATCCTCCTTTAAAACCACTGAATACCGGAACGCCAACGGCACCGAGCAGCAAATAAATGCCCATGGCAATCGATCCACATTTGGACCCCAATACAATCCCCGCAAGCGTTACCGCAAATGTCTGCATCGTCATGGGAACCATCATCGGCAATGGAATGGAGATTTGTGCCATCACTGCCGTAATCGCAGTCATAATCGCAATAGAACAGATTTCCTGAATAGATAACTTTGATTGTTTCATTCCTTTCATCTCCCTTGTAATAAAATAATAGAATACTATTGTTTTCTGCTTTCCTAGAAAAACCGACTCACTAAGCATAAACGCAAAAAGAGCAATTGTCAACCATTTCATTTATATGGTTAACAATTACTCTTTTTCTTCTTACTTTCTTATTTCAAAAAGGTTTTCAATTCTTCCATGAAGGTATTTACATCCTTAAATTCCCGATAAACAGATGCAAACCTTACATAAGCAACCGGATCAAGATCTTTTAGTTTCTCCATCACAATCTCTCCGATCAGACTGCTTGGAATCTCCTTTTCTTCCCTGTTAATCACTTCCAGTTCTATCGCATCCACCGTTCTTTGAATCTCATCTGCCGAAACCGGACGCTTATAACAGGCTCTCAGTACCCCTGCCTCAATCTTTGTTCGATCAAACTGTTCTCTATTATTATCCTTTTTGATTACAATCAAGGGAATGGTTTCTACTTTTTCATACGTGGTAAATCTCTTTCCACATTCATCACAGGATCTTCTTCTTCGTATTGAATTCTTATCTTCCGCCGGTCTGGAATCGATGACCCTCGTATCCGGATGACCGCAATATGGACACTTCATATATTTTCCGCCTTTCTCTTGCTCACTTTCCGTTTATTTCACATCTAAGTTGATTATACACAACACTTTCTGTTTTTGCAAAAGATTTTCTCTAATTAGCGGCTGCATACTCCATATTTTTTCTTAATTCTAGATAATTTTCTGTCCATAGGCTCGGAAGTTTGACAGCTGAATAAAGAAAAAGGGAATTTTTATCATATATATTGCAATTACAGGCAGCAAAAAGAACTGTATATGTCAAAAGAGAGGATCAGAAAAGAAGTTCAAAAATATACATACAGCCGATCAGATATCCAAACAATTATCGGGAATACAAACCATATAAAATCAAAGACACAATAATATAGTACATATCGCTGCAAAAAGAAACACGCCTACAGTGCCTATGTTTGCTAGATTTGTAGTCGTTTTATTATCTTTCAACTGTCAAAGATGGACGTATACACAACTCCTCTGGGTTTTGCAAAAGATTTTGCCGTCTGCTTCATTAGCATTCATTTATGCTTTGCTTCTGAATTACTTAATTATATATTTCGTACCTCTGCCTTTTCCTTCAACTGCGACCACACCTTTTTGTTCCATAGCTTTCAATAACTTTGTTGTCTTTGATTTACCAAAAGGTGTATATGGTGCAATTTCACTTATTGGCTTCAACATCGTCTTACTTAAGAGTTTATAAATTACTTTTTCGTCTTCCGCTAAATTAGCATTCTTTTCAAATATTGGAAGCACAATTTTTATAGCATTTTCGGACACTTCAAAATCCGGTTTTATCAGTCCTTCTTCATACAGTTGTTTTATTCTTGTAATTCCTGTTCCAAATATCTCTACAAATCCCAATCTATAAAATACATTTGCAAGATTTCTATTTCTTAAAACAGAAAGTTTACCGGACAAATATTCTTCTGCTGTTATTCCAGATGGCAGTCCACCAGGAGATACAACTTCTATTCTGTCATCAAACATAGAAATTCTGATATGCGAATCCACGTCCCATACTCTATGGATTAAAGCATTCGCAATTGCCTCTCTGAAAGCTGCTTCCGGTATTTTCTCCATCTTCTTTCTATCAGTCCCCTGTATTACTTCATATTGGTAATAGTCTCTAAATACAGCAAGCGCCTTTTCATATGCATCTAAAACTGATATATTTTCAAAGGTTGCTCTTTTTTGAATAATGCTGATGTTTTCTCCAAACTTAACAATATCAATTCCCGGAAAATAATTTTTGTCTGCCAAAAGTCCTGCAGCATTATTAAACCCATTTACATTATCATACAGGTTCAATGTCTTCAACGTATCCTGATTAAAAGTTTCAATCTGAATACTTTCTTTCAGCTTACGATGTAAAATTTCGAAGGATAGTTCCTGATCTTTACAAGGTAATTCTTCGAATCCAATATTTTTTCCATCCAGCACAAGCCTTGAAAATTCCAGAGTATCTACTTCTATCGTCGCTGTATCATTTCGTTTGTATGCTTTTGATTGATATAAATACGGCTTTTGAAGACCACTTTTTACTGTAAGTTTTATTGTCTGATCATTATTCTGTATTTCAAGTGTATAGTTCGGTTGAGGTGAAATACTGTCATTGATTTTATTTTCGATATCCAAGCAAGCTTGCTTTACATCTGGCAAACCTTTCACGTTTCCATCATCATCCACTCCAAAAAAGATCGTTCCACCATCGTAATTCGAAAAGGCACTGACTGTTTTTAAAAAAGTATTTGTGATTGTTTCCTTGAGTTCTAATATTCTCGTTTCACGCATAGTAATCGCATCCTTTCCAATCTTATTGATAATATTATATGCGTAAACAATCAAAAAAACAATCGTAAAAATTTACGATTGTTTTTTTGATTGTTTGAAAGCAATATCCAAATATCATATCGTATTTGTGTCATAGTTCACAAACCATATCATAAGATTCCGTATTTTTTCTTAATGCGCTCCAGCTTTCGATCCATCGGCCCCGCCAGAAAGAACAAAAATACCATGGTGGAGATTCCATGTACAATGTTAAACGGTAGTCCACTCACATACATCGCCATAAGCGTCTTCCAGGAAAATCCGGTTCCAAACATACTCACCGAAGAAGTATCCATCAAAAAGCCATAGATCACAAGCGTTGCAATTCCACCGTACAGACATAAAATCAGCTTATTTTTCTTATATTTTTCTCGTTTTCCACGGAACAACAGTCCCGCAAGAAATCCAATAATACCAAAAGCAAACATCTGCCACGGTGTCCATGGTCCCTGTCCAAAAAAGAAATTGGACACAAATCCCGTAATCGCACCTGTCAAAAATCCGGCTTCTGCACCAAGACTGATTCCGGTTATAATGACAATCGCTGTCACCGGTTTAAACTGTGGCAGCATGAAAAATGCCATTCGACCGACAACTGCGATTGCTGCCATGACTGCGATCAAAAGGATTTCTCTCGCCTGTGGTCTTCGATCTTCAAACACCATACAAAATGGAATCATTGCCAGTCCAATGATACACAGCGCAATAAAAGATTCACTTCTGTCATTTAAAAAGAATATTCCAAAGAAAATCAAAAACGGAATTGCAAATAAAATCAATAGAATCGAAATTTTTGTTCGTTTTCCGATGGTTTTATCCTCTCTTACACTCCGTTCCATATACATGGCTGCCTGATATTCAAACTGCGTATCTAATAATTTTCCCGCCACAACAAGCATCACAACTGCCAGAATCCATTGTGCATACGGAAATGCCGTCAACTGCAGATAACTGTGTATCGTCAAATTGATAAAACGACTGTCTCTCCCCATTCTTTCATTTAGAAACAGGTTTCCCTGCCAGTTTGCGACAAAGGCAAGCACCGGAAGAACCGCTGCCGCTAAAAAAGTAATTCTTACGTACATTACACTTTTTTTCTTCCATCGATATGCCACCACTGCTGCCACGATCAAAAGAACAGTCAAAATCACCGCAAATATCTGCAATGTCAGGATCCACTTTCCGATGCTCTTTATCTCACCCGAGGTCAGCAGTTCCATAGAAAGTTTTCCTCCCTGCCGGAGACTTTCCTGCAGGTTGTCCACGCATTCTGAAAGTTCCCACAAGGTATATGTGGTTGGAAACTTTGCATATTTTAAGACCGGCATGGAAAACCAGGGCAGAAACCCTTCGGCAATCACCATAAATCCACAGCAGAAAATCGGCAGCATTGCCTTTGTATCTACTCCTGTCGCCTGTTTTTGCTGCATGCTTCAATCACTTCCTTTACTGTAACGGCATTTGGGAATAGATGTCTCGCCATCCGGTTTGCCGCAGTTGTATAAAAACTATTTCCAATAAAAAATTCTCTTGCACTTTGACAAGTCACAATACCACCATCAAAAAACATCGCGCAGGTATCTCCATAAGATGCACAAAATTCAATGTCATGCGACACCATCAATATTGTAACGCCTCTCTTTTTTAATCGTTCAAAGATATCTGCCAGTTTCTGCTTATAAAATCCATCTAACCCTTTCGTCGCCTCATCCAAAAGAAGAATCTCCGGTTCCAGAAGAAGCACTTTTGCCAGAGCGGCTCTCTGCTGCTCACCACCGCTCAAATCATATGGATGCATATCCAGCAGATGTCGGATTTCGGTCTCTTCAATAACACGCTCCATCTGTTCTTCATATTCTTTTTTATGTTGTATGCGAAGTCCGGAAAACATCTCCCACAAGTCCTCGCGCACGGTATTTCCCACAAAGAGACTTTGCGGATTCTGCGGAAGCACTCCGATCAATCCATGAAACAACTCTTTTTCTTTTATTTTACGGATGTCCTTTCCATTCAGAAAAATTTTCCCCCGGTACGCTTTCCGAATTCCTGACAGTAAGGATAAGGTTGTGCTTTTCCCGGTTCCGTTTCCACCTAGAATACAGAATAATTCTCCTTTTTGCACCTGCAAAGACAAATCTTTTACAACATCCGGCGTCTCTTTTTCATATCGAAACCACACTTCTTTCGCCTCGATCGCAATTTTGCTCTTTTCCTTCCTGTCTTCCGGTCCCTTAGGTTCCGGCATCTGTTCCTCACTTTTTTCAAAATGCTGTGTCAGCCAGTTTCTTCCCTCGCAGACTGTCAGCGGACAGGTTCCGATCTGTCCGGTTCCATCAAATATCTGCACCGGACTCGGCATTGCAAGAAATAAATCATTTCCGGAAAGTGCCTGCCCTACCTGTCTTGGCTCATCGTATAGAATCTGTCTTCCCTTTTCCAAAACCAGCACTTTATCTGCCATCGGAAACACTTCTTCCAGGCGATGTTCAATAATAATGACCGTCGTTCCAAGTTCCAGATTGATTTTTCGTATAGTTGCAAGAAATTCACTCGCCGCAATCGGATCCAATTGAGAAGTCGGTTCATCGAGCACAAGTACCTTCGGCTGCATCGCCATGACAGAAGCCAGATTCAAAAGTTGTTTCTGCCCTCCGGACAGTTCCTCCACACTTTTGGAAAACCAGTTCTGAATTCCAAAAAAGCTCGCCATCTCGGCTACTCTCAGACGTATCGTCTGCTGGTCATACCCGAGATTTTCCAGTCCAAATGCCAACTCATGCCACACTTTATCCGTCACGATCTGATTATCCGGACTCTGCAGCACATATCCAATCTCACTTGCCTGTGTTCTTACAGATACTTGTTCCAAAACGTCCCCACAAAATCGAATTTCTCCACTTCTCTTTCCATAGGGTGTCAGTGCTGTTTTAAAATGTCGAAGCAATGTCGTCTTTCCACAACCGGATTTTCCACAGATGACAATAAATTCTCCCTGCTCAATTGTAAAATTCACCTCCTGCAAAGCGGGTGCCTTTGCCTCTGGATAAGTGAACGTCAGATTTCTGATTTCAAATAGTGCCATTTTATATCCTCCACAACATTAATCACCATAGGGAGCATACACATTCCCCCATAAATGACATAGATTAAACATGTTTCCCAAGTAAACGGATTTCCCTCCATCATTGGAAAATATAAAAAATATATCTTTTTTGTCACAATTCCGCCAAATACGACCGCTCCTGCTGCAAGCATCACTGCGAGCATCCATTTATCTCTCGTGTCGAAACGATAGATAGAAAAATTCGTTCTGCCGCGCAATCCATATCCTCTCGACTTCATGGAATCCGCTGTCTCCACTGAATTTTCCAATGCCCACGTCGTCATGATCGAAAGAATTTTCATGCCATGTTTTGCTTTCGTAAGTGTCGTTCCATTTGTCACATCTCTTCCGATACATTTCTGTGCATCTGAAACCTTTGTAATCTGATTTTTAAACTTCGGAACAAAGCGAAGCACCATAGATAAAATCAACGACATCGCCGGAATTAGTTTTCCAAACAGATAAATAAATTTATCCGAGGTCATAATCACCTGGTAACAGGAAAACCAATTCAAAACGGACACAAGCATCACCCCGGATCCCAATCCATATACGATAGATTCCAGCGTCAGCGGATTCCCGGTTCGAAAATAAACCAAAAGGGTAACTCCCTCATGATTAAAAAGTGGATTCACAAGCGCCGAGATCAGAAACACCGGAATCATCAGCCAAAGCGCCGTTTTCACCGCTTTTTTTCCTCTCAGATAAATATAATACAGAAAACCACTCACGCAGGAAATTCCTAGAAAAACAGGGTGCCTCAGAAACATGGAGCACCCTATCACAAATACAAAATAAACAAAATTAATTATCGGATGATATGTACCAAAGTTATCTTTCCCCATTTTGATCCATCCAGCTTGTTCCCAGATCTCTGCCAAGATCGCAGGTATAATTCCACTGGATTTCATCTCCTTCCTGAACAATATATCTGCTGCATCCATAGTTCGGATACCAGCCATTCACGTTGTACATCCATCCGGAATTCTGTCCGCAGTCAAATTCATACAAATTATTGATTGCTTCTATATAATTACTGTTAAACAGTGGATTGAACGAATATTCCATATGAATCCGGTTATTTTTCGTCTCCCGAAGTAAAACATCAAATACACTCTCACCTTCATAGAAGGTCACTTCCCTTGTCGCATAAACCATGCCGTCAGACGAAATCAGCTTTTCTTTTCCCTCTGTCAAATTCTCCATATTATCAAGAATCGTCGCACAGGAAATGGTGAGATAACAGGTCTGCTTCTTACTCTTATCGATTGTGATGTCCCCTGGTTCTACCGGATTTTGCATTCCTTCCGGAACAGGATCTGTCTGATACTCATCCTGTCCGTTTCCGCTTCCATCACTGTAAGTGACATTGCTGTTTCCATTTGCAGCTCTGGCTGCTTTTTTCTCTTCGTATTTTGAATAATCTACTTCTTTGTCCTGAATGTTCTCTACATCAAAGTATCCTTCCTCTTTTGATTTAGAGTCATCTTCCTCCATCCAGGCATCTGTATTTTTCTGCTCCTTTTCGCTCTGAACTGTATTGGTAAATTTTGTATTTCCACAGCCTGTCACTGTGCTGCCTATCAACACAGCCGCAAGAAGCAGTCCTATTATTTTTTTCACCTTAAGCTTCTTCACCATTTTGGTCCCTTCTTTGTTTCTCGTTTTTCTTCTTTCGAGTCATCGAATATCCAACACCTGCCACAATTGCCGCGCCTGTAACGAGCAATCCGATCACATAGGGCATTGCCGAAGACTTTGCTTCTTCTTTTGTTCCCCGCAAAACCACTGCATCGGTATCGGTATCAATAAAATTCTCTTGGTCTTTTGCGTCATCTTTCAGCGATTTTGTACTTGCCCTCTTGTCAATGAAATATGCTCCGCCTTTTTCAATCAAGAACTTGGTCTGCCCATCTTTCACTTCCACTTTCTGTACATATTCCGCTTTTTTTGCTTTCGGATTGTAATATAAAAGTAAGTATTCTCCGTCTTCTTTTTCTACCGGTACTTCCACCTGGATTACTCCCGGAAATGTTCCTTTCTGCTCAAAATATAAAATTTCCGGATGTTCTGCCAACTGTTTGATCTCGTCATCATACGGGCTGGTTCGTTTCACCCCGATATTGACCTCTTTTTCTTCCTTGACATCGTTTCCGTTCAATGTAAATGCATATTCTGTTCCATCTGCCATCTTCCCTTCCATCCGAAGATTTTTGTCCTGATCTTTGACTTCTGAAATCTCTGCCTTTGCAACAACATTGTCTTTCACTTCTGCTTTTACAGTCTTACTTTCCTCCTTCGTGGAGGTTGTTTTTGTTTTTACAGCCGTCTTTTTATTCGATATCGTGTTTAACTGATTTGCGATTTCCTTCAGATCCCTCGTTCCTGCAAGCATCGGTTCGATTGTTCCGATATCCACCAGTTCACGCTGAATATAATAAGTTCCGCCTTCCGAAATACTGCAGGTCAGATATCCGTCGGATACAGAAGCCGTTCCTGCTTTCACGCTCTTTCCGTCCTCTTGTCTATAGAGCACATACGTTTTACTCACAAAACCGTTACATGCAATACGCAGCTCAACACTTCCCGGAAATGTACCACTTTCTTCGGTTGTAAACGAGTATTTCCCGACTTTTGATTCACCTGTCACTCCGGCTTTCATATCTGCCGGCTCGTAATTGTTCTCACCACTCAGTGTAAGCGTATAATTCCAACCCTCATATACATAATCTACACTAGAGTCTTTCACATTTGTAAAAATCTCTTTTGCCAAAATACCTTGCTGCAGTTTCTTTACAATCGTGTCTGCCTGCAACAAATCTTCTCTGTGTTCTACATACGCAAGATTTTCTTCCGGAATCGTTTCATATAATCGCATCAACTCCGCAATCTTGTCCGCATCTTTCAATGTAACCGCCAATGGATTGATTTCTTTCCAAATCTGCTCACTCAAGTTCTCCACTGCTGCTGTCTGTTCCGAGATTTCCTCTAGCTTTCCTTGCAGCTGACTGCGAAATTCCTCTTTTTCCGCAAATTTCTTCATCTGATCCAGTTCGCTGAGCAATGCATACACTGTCTGCTGATCTTTGATACGGATTTCTACCGGCAATGCCTCAAGTTTCTCGCGAAAACGCGCAATGTTCTCCGCCGTTTCTTCCTCTTCATCACTACCGTTTTGCACATCTGTCATATCATACAACGCATTTTCTCCATTGAGGGCTCTTGCATACGCCACAAGCGCCATCGTACCTTGATCCGTAGAGATTCCATCTGCGGTATTCTCCTTCGGAGTATGTTTAAATGCTCCATCGCTCAACTGATAAGTCAGAAGGTAATCCAATACAGAGTTTCCATTTTTGATAAATGTTTCATCCGACAATAATTCCACATTCAATGTAGAAAGTGCGATCACCGTCTGGGCTGCGCTTTCCAGATTCTCGGTTCCGAAACTGGAAAAGCCACCATTTTCATCCTGCATTGTGCTCAAGGTCTGAAGTGCCCTGTCGACTGCTGATTTGACATCGCTGTTGGTCGCATAATATGGAGCCAGCGCCTGGATTGCCATCGCGGTCATATCTGCATCCGCCTTTGTTCCTGATAAGGTCCAGCCACCGTCACTTAACTGCTTATTCAAAATCTGTTGAATCAGTTTCTCTCTGGTTGTCTGTTCCAGCCCTTTTGCCTGATCTTCTTCGGTAAGTTTTGGCACTTCATAATCCTTTGCATCGAATGCAAGCAGTGCATAAATCGTACCGTTAATCCCCTGCCAGTTTACTTGCTCAAAGTTTGCAAGCGGATATAACATATTGTAGCCGTTGACATTCGTCGGATCCATTCCGATTGCACTGAGCGCCAATACCACTCTCGAATATTCTGTATATTTGCGTTTGTCCAAAACTCCTTGGTTTTCCTCTAACGTCTGGTACAGATTCGCCAGATAGTTCTTTTGGGTTGTTTCCGGAAGATTACCATATCTCGCCATTGCAAGCACAGACCATTCCCCACCAATCGTATTTACAACCGGAACAGTCACATGTGTCTTTAGATAGTTGGCTGCATTGTCAAGACTTGCTTGCAGATCTTGCTCTGCAATTTCATTTTCTG
Organism: uncultured Lachnospiraceae bacterium; assembly: GCA_905203555.1. Lineage (GTDB taxonomy): Bacteria > Bacillota > Clostridia > Lachnospirales > Lachnospiraceae > Schaedlerella. The sequence goes on along the minus strand of CAJKWK010000019.1, from coordinate 15,662 downwards.
GAACTTCCGCTGTCCCCTGGGCAAGATTCTCCTCCGGCTCTTCTTCATACAGCACCGTTGATTCTCCCCCGGTTCCACCTAAAATGATCTCTTCTTCAATTTCAAAATCCGCCGCATACACAGGCATTGGATTGCCTGCTGCGAGCACCGCAGCAAGCATCAATGCTATGATTCTAACATTTCTTTTTTTCATTTCTATTTTCCCTGTCTTTTCTTTTTGATTACAACAACTGCAGTAATCACAACAGCACATACTACAAGTAAATATACAAGAGAATCCATCTGCGTGCTGTCACCTGTTTTTGCTGTTCCGTTTCCAACTGTTCGCGCAGTCGTTCCATTCGTTTCCGAAGGATTACCAGGCATATCTGTCACAACACCAAAATCTCCTAATTTTGCTACCTTCACAGATATATATTCCTCTGAAACGCTTCCGCTAAGTTTTTCCACTTCCCCGTTATGATGCAACAATACGTCCATCTTTTTCCCGTTATACTTCTCGCCAACCGGTATTTTCAGTTCTGCTGCATCAGGAAGTTCTATTTCTTTTCCATTCTGCCAAAGTTCCACATGATACAATCCAAAGACACCTTTGTTTGAAGGAATCGCTTTTCGAATTGCATCTACTGCCGCATCCTCTTTTGTCAATTTGGAAACAACTAGCTGCATGTCTTCTGTAAGTGCTTCCCCTGTGAGCGTCAGACCGTATTTGGAATCCATAATTGTCAGAGGTGTTTTTTCCGGTTCTTCCGGTTCTCCCGGTTCTCCCGGATTCTGCGAATCCTCTTCGTACTTTACAATCACCTGATAAACCGCTTTCGTATCCGGTTCTACCGGAGTTGTGTAACTCACTGGAATGGAGGTAATGTTTACAAGGGTTCCTTCTTCTACCGGAATCATCGCTCCTGGCCGATAGGTCTTCTCATTGGACTGAATGGTCACTATATTGTTACGGTTAAAGCTTTCCGGTCTGAATGACACTTCTGTCGTATCTTTTGGAATTGTCAATGTATATTCATATACATCTCTGCTGTACTGTGGTGCAAGTTCACCTGTATCATTTCCAAGTGACTTTAATTCTCCGGTTACATCCGTTGTGTCTGTCAGGTCATTTCCCCAGTTCGTTGAATATTCCATTGTAATCTGGTCGCCGTCTGCTAAACCTCCATTTGCAACGGAGAACTCCTTCATCGATTTGTCCGGCATCCATCCATTTAAGGTTCCAAACCATCCACTCTTTTCTCCACGGTCCATTTCTCCCAGACCGCCAATCTCTTTTATATATGAATATACTGAATCAATCTCAATCTCAAGATTATTTTCCACGCATGCACGCTCGATCGCATCAAGCATCGTATCGTCTTCATAGATGGAAATCTGAGCAGACTCTAACATCACACCTCTTGCTTCCGGCCAGTCTTTTCCTTCCGGAGTCGGAATCATATCCTGCACACTAACATTCACAGTGCCGACCGGTATTTTTTCCGGTTCCTCTTCTACCGTTACTGTAAAGGATGGAAGTTTTGAGAACCAGCCATTTAACGCCGGAACCCCTAATCCCGGTTCCCCGGAACCTTTTGCCGTCAAATCGGTTCCCAGAGGCTGTCCCCACCATTCGCACCAGATTCCTTCTGAGCCGTCAAATGTGTAAGCGCCTGCTTCCGCAAATGTTACATCAAAGTCATTATTGGTCGATAAATCCCATTGTTTGCACTGACCTTTAAAGGCACCTAAGATTTCATTTTTATATGAAAGGTATGCTGCATCAGATTTTCCCCATGCACCATCCGATGTCCATACCGGATTGTAAATCGTTGCCATTTTGTAGACCGGCATTGTCACTCCCCGGAAGCTGATATTTGCAGTATCACCCGGTCTTAATGTCTCACCCGGTGTTGTCTTATTCTCTACCTTTACTTCTATGAATCTTGCATCGACTACTCGATAGAAAGATTTTAATTTTCCATCTTTGTCTTTTGCAAGAATTCCGATGATATTGCTTCTGTTTTCCAGATTTGCTGTATATTTTCCGTCTGTTCCTTCGATTTCTTCACCATTTAAAGTTACTTTGATTGACGCTGCATCTTCTGACGACACGTTGAAGGTGTATGGAACTGTCTCACCTTCTGTGTAGTAAATCGTGTCATAATGACGCCAGTTTTGAAGTTCCTCACTACAGGTGATCGTTGCTGTTCCTGTCTCTCCGACCGTAAACACTGCATAAGCTGTATTTACCGGGGAAACTGCACCCCAAGTTTTTTCTCCATATTCGAATGCATCATACGTTACTTTTACAACCGAAGTTCCCGGTTTTTTTGCCGTCACAACTGCCTTGTCATTCGAACTGTCCGTATCAAGAGAAATGCTGTCTCCTGCAATGATCTCAAAGCGGAATGTCGGACGCTGTACATCGTTTGTGATCGCATTGGAAATAATCTGCTCCAATCTCCATGGGCGAAGGCTTGCTGTATCTCCCACCTTCATCTCTTTTTGCTGATACTGCAGCCAGAGATCATTTTCGAAATCCTCGTATACTTTTGCTTCTGTCTGCACACCCCAGTATGCTTCCGCTGGTTCCGGCGCAGGTTCTTCCGCTTTTTCTGTCTTCTGCCATAAGAGAATTGGATATCCGTCATTGATCTGATTTTCATCCGCTGCATAACGGCCTTCTGCTCCGTTCAATGCGATTAAAAAGTCAGCCATATTTTCCGGAATCTGTGCCGCATGCGCATCCTCTGCGGAACCACAATAGTTGTTCTGTGAATTTATACTGTCATATTTTGCATAATCTCCGATTGCTTTGTCGCAAGTTGTGTAACTGTTTCGGATAACAACACCATTATTATATGTTTGTCCAATCAGTCCGCCTGCAAAACTATACTCTGTACTTCCACCTGCAAGTGTTCCGATAAAATAACTGTTCTCAATCGTTCCCTGATGCCCCATCTGTCCGACAAGGCCACCCACATGATACCATTCCGGCGCTTTCACATCTGCTTTCACATAACAATTGGAAATCGTCAGTCCATCTCCAAAGGTCTGTCCGACAAGTCCGCCTGCCTGACCATTTCCGCTCTGGGTAATCGTTCCAACCAGTCCGATATTTTTGATTACGGCACCGTTTCCTGCGTCACTGAAAAAGCCGATTGGACCATTTACTTTTTTATTAATCACTACATTCGAAATTGTATGACCGTTTCCGTCCAGAATTCCTGCAAACTTCTGAATCGGCTCCCAATTGCTCGTCAATTCAATATCCGCTGTCAGAATATAATTTCCATTTGGCTGCATTGCACGCAGTTCTTCTTCTGTCGCAATTTCTTTCTGTTTTGCTTTAACGAAAATAGATGCATGTTTACTGTCTGTAGAATTTGTAATTCCAAGTTTTGTGTTTGTCACAGTCACCCAGTATTCCATCTTTCCTGCGATCGTTGTATCCGGCACATAGGAAGACTTCGTTGCACCTTCAATCATTCCGTTACTGTTGTACCACTGATAAGAAAGCGTTCCTCCGTCACTTACCGTTGCTACTACTTCTAACGGTTCTGCTGTCTCTCCTACTGGATAAGAAGTTTTCTCTGCTAAATCTTTTGTAATCGTCGGTTTTTCGCAAGAAACGACCACCTTCACACTTCTACTGTCAGCTGTTTGAACGTCTCCACGGAGGGTATTTGTTGCCTGACATGCATAATAAGTTGTATGTCCCTTTGCTGTATCCACTGTTAATATCGGCTGAGTTGCTCCCTCAATCGCTTTCATGTTAGAAATACTTCCCCAAGGATCTGTTTCTGACTGATACCATTGATATGTAATCTCTCCGCCGTTTTCTGTCACAGCTTCCACTTCCAACGGTTCTGGGTTTTTCTCTCCTACCAAATAGTAGATATCATCTCGTCCCAAATTCTTGGTAAACCGAGGAGTCTCCGCTTTTAATTCTATTCTGCTCCACTTGCTGACTGTAGACACCGTCTCGCCTTTCAGTGTATTGGTCGCTACTACTTTATAGTATTTTGCTCCCTTTTTGCTTGTATCAATCTGGTAGGTCTCTGAAGTTGCTTCTGGAATCAGCGTCATTCCTTCCACGCTTCCATCCTTCGCCAACGTTTCTCCCTCATACCACTGATATGATACACTTCCTTCGTCTTTCACAGAAGCCTTCACACTCAATTTGAACTCTTCATCAAATTTCGGATTATAGGTTGTCGTTCTTAAATTTTCCTCAAAGACCGGTGTATCTACTTTCACCGTAACCGTCGCAACTGTACTGTCTGCTGATGTCGATTGACCATTCAGAGTATTGGTTACAATACATTTGTAATAAGTAGTACCGATTTTCTCTGTCTTCGGCACATACTCCTGCTCTGTTGCACCATCGACTTTTTCCCAAGATGCTTTGTCCGTGCTCTGATACCATTGATACGAAATCGTACCTTCTCCTGCAATCTGTGCACCTACCCTCAACTTCTTGGCAGTATCCACCGTTAAGTAAGTCACTTCTTTTGAATCTAGATCTTCCACAAAGACCGGTGTTTCAATTCCGGTTACTACCGTTGCAATATTGCTTGTCACTTCATTCGAAAGTCCGGTTGCTTTATCATAATTTGTGACAACACATTTGTAGTATATCGTTCCGGACGTTTCTGTAGATGGCGTGTAACTTGCTTCTCCCACTCCCAAAGAGGTCCATGCCATCTTATCTGTGCTTGAGAACCATTCGTAACTCAATTCGCCGACCGTTACAGCCGCCTGCACTTCCAACGCATCTGCTGCCTCGCCAACACCATAGTACACCGGTTCTTCTGAAAGGTTTATATTCAACACCGGCAGTTCTGCGTGACATGCTTCCAACAATGTCGCATATGCTGCATCTACCGCATCCTGTGTTGCATTCAACGTATTCATAACTGCAAGTGCATCTGCCTGTGCTTGCGGATTCTGAACAAAAAATCCGGACTCTGCCAAATTCGCATACAAAATATATAACTGGCCCTTATCTGCTGCCGCATAAGAATAAGAAACTCCGGAGCGGTCAAATCCGAGATCTGCGCCCAATCCGTCTACCGTATACTGAAGACGCACTACATAATAGCTTTCCCCATTCTGTTCGTAAGGGCTTCCGAAGGTGTAAAACCAATGTCCTCCCATTGCCTGATCTGACATAATGTTTCCTTCTGTATACATCCAGCCGCTGCCTGAGGTATATTTATGCTCACTAAGATCCTGATCTCCATCATATTCTTCCAACACCACTCCTGCGTCTTTCAAAAACTGTGGAAGATCCGTATATCCTTTGTCAACACCTTTGACAGTTGCAAGATACGCCGGTCCCGATACGCTTTCCTGATAATCCATCGGAGTGCCGTTTTTCTGTAACGCATACGAAAGCACACCTCCGGCCGTCACTGCATCCGGTGTCACCGTCTGTCCTTTTTGCGCCCAATAGTCAATAAATTCATCAAATGTTACAATTTCCGGTTCGATGTAAAACCCTTGTCCAAGAGTCTGTCCCTCAACCGATACAACGACTTTTGTCGGCTTTACCTCTTCCTCCGCCTCGACAATAGCCATTTCGGGCAGGCATCCCAAAAGCAATGCAAATGCCAGCACCCACGAAAATATTCTCTTTTTCATGTTCCATTCCTCCTTGTCCTTTCTTTCAATAAGTCATGTGACAGAAAAGATTTTTGAAAGCAAAAAAGCAGTTTTTCACTCAACTTTTGAAAAACTGCTTTTTGTTCAGATGCTTATGATATTTGTTACAAAAAGACATTCTTTCAAACCTAAAAATATTCTTTTCTATATACGGCAGGTCTCCTGGCTTCGCTTCATCCTTCAAAACTCCTTCTCAACGAATTGTCAATGGCATTTGTTTTGTCGTCCACGTTACAGTAGAGGTGACTGCTCCGGTCTTTCACCGGATTCCCTTTTCATACTTTTGTCTCATTCTAAAGCAACCGCATACTTATCACTGTTTTCTTATTTATGTTTTATTGTATATGACTTTCATCAATACTTCTAGTAATTTTTTTCGATTTTCATAAATCTTTTCAGAAATTATTCCAATTTATGCAAAAATTTTCCCTCCCTGATTTCTACAAGCACAATATCCGGTCCAATTTTCTTAATGCACTGAAATGGAATCACATATTCGCAGTCTGTTCCTAAAAAGCCCCATATCTTCCCCGGCCCCGGAACTACTATTGCCTCAATCTGTCCTGTACAAGAATCAAACACAAGATCCACCACACATCCCAAGCGTTTGCAGTCACACGTATTGATCACTTCTTTTTCCCGGAGTTCACACAATCTCATATTCGATTCTCCTATTCCCATTTTTCTTTGACAACACTCTTTTTCTATACTCAAATTATGCAGGTTTTCGGTTTTTGTGCTTTTTCGCTTTCCATTTCCCCAAAAATCAGCTACAATCTTTTTAGTACAATCTATATTAATAGCATATTTTTAAGCAATATTTTAAAGGAGATTTTCAAGTATGAAAGAAACCATTTTAGTTTTTAACCTTCCAGACAAACAAGCTCGTCTGGCAATTGAAAAGGCTTTGTTCCCTTTAAAAGTTCGTCTCCGTTCTGTTTCCAGAGATCAATATAACCAGCCTCTTGGAGTACTGGCCGGCATCAAGGAGATTTCTGCTGTAGACGAACCTTTTACCGGAGAAGAACTCCCTGACACAATGTTTGTTTTTGCATTTTTATCCGATGCTAAACTCAATCAGGTTCTGGTTGCACTTCGCAAGAGCGGCGCAGGCCCCTTCCCGTACAAAGCAATCCTGACACCGACGAATCAGTTTTGGACAGCCCACGAATGTTTCCGGGAAATAGCAGAAGAACATCGCACAATGAATTCCTAACAAATACAGTTTTCCATGCAGCGAAAAAGACGCCGACAATGTCAGCGTCTTTTCTGCTAAAAGTCCTTATTCATGAATTCACAATTCTATATGATCGATCATATCTGTACCTTAGAAGCCTCATTTTCAATTATCAGCAGCCCGGTCTTCAGCAGGATCGGACGAAGTACATTATATAAAACTGCAACAAGAATAGTAGATACGACCGCGTTGACAAATGTTGTCGCTGTACTCCATTTTGCAAGCACTTCTGCCATTTCCTGCGGCTGTCCCAAAATATATTGCTTGTAAAAATAACCAACCAGCGGATCTGCCACCACATTAAATCCCAGTCCCGCAACAGAAGCTATCATACTCCACCGGAAAATATATTTCTTATCTGTACTTTCATTGATTTTTGCAATCCGATGAGCAACCAGCCCTACAATCAATCCAATGCAAAACTTTAAAACAAACGTCTTTGGTGCTCCTACAATATAAACCGGATCCAAAATATCTGCAATTGTCATTCCCAGCGCTCCTGCCAGACCACCATATCCACCACCGAGCAGCAATGCTGCCAATACACAAAATGCATTTCCGATATGTAATGACGTTGCATCTCCACCACCGGGCATTGGTATTTTAATCTGAAAGAATGTAAATGACACAAAACAAAGTGCTGCAAGTAATGCTGTCTGTGCCAATTTTATCACTGTTCTTTTTCTCTTTTCCATACTCATCCACTTCCTCCTTCATTTTTGCTTGCTCTTATCCTAGCACGCAACTGGCTCTGTTTAAATATCCAGTTTTTCACTTTTATACCAGTCCAGTTTGTTTATCCTTTCCTTTTTTCTTTTCAAACTGACTCTTGATTTATCCGAATATATGTTGTAATATGTACACATACTAAACGTAGTTTTTATTACTAGGTTATACATCTTTTATGTTTTATCATTTGGGAGGCGTTAAAAGTTATGAAACAACATATTAAAGATCCAGGAAGCGCAATTACTCATTTTATCGGAATGCTGATGGCAATCTTCTCAGCCTTTCCTCTTTTGATCAAAGCGGCTCACGAACCGGGGCACATTTATGTAATTTCACTTGCGATCTATGCCGCAAGTCTAATTCTTTTATATGCCGCAAGCACAACTTACCATACATTTGATAAATCCGAAAAAATCAATACCATCTTGAAAAAGATTGATCACATGATGATCTTCGTTTTGATCGCAGGAAGTTATACTCCCATCTGCCTTTTGGTTCTGGACAAAAAAACCGGGATTCCGCTGCTTGCCCTCGTATGGGGAATCGCCATTGCCGGGATTCTGATCAAAGCCTTCTGGGTTTATTGTCCTAAGTGGGTATCTTCTGTTCTTTACATTGGAATGGGATGGACCTGTGTTCTGGCATTTACGCAGATTCTAAACGGTCTGTCTCCGACAGCCTTCGGCTGGTTACTTGCCGGTGGTATTATTTATACTGTTGGCGGCATCATTTACGCATTAAAACTGCCAATCTTCAACAATAAGCATAAAAATTTCGGAAGCCATGAAATCTTCCATTTATTTGTTATGGGCGGAAGTGCTTGTCATTTTATTGTAATGTATGCCTATCTGCTCCCATAAATGATTCCACTGAAATCCCCTATTTTTCTGAACTCCAAACATCCCATCGGACTGTTCTGCCGGACTGTTTTATCACATGTTTGACAACAGTAAAAGGCTGCGGCATATCACACCTGCCGCAGCCTTCATTTTTTTATGATTCCGAATACAAATAATTCATCTCCCGAATTCGACGATCAATTCCATGCTCAACAATATACTCAGCAACAGAGCGAGGAACATTCTGCATCCATTCCTTATTATTTTTCCGAATCATCTCTCGAACCATTGTTCCGCTAATCCCCATATCTTCCGGATTTCTTCTCCAAAGCACCTCGGTCTTCAATCCCTGACTTTGCAAAATTCTATATTTTTCTTCATCCCATGGAGTACAGAGACTCATATAATACGTTGCATCCTGCGGTGCATACTGTGTAAGCAGATCCGGCTGGCTGATTGGAAATGGGATAATTTCAAACTCTTTCCGTTTCACTCCAAAATCACGCAGAGCTCCTTGTATCATTTCCATCCGCTCAAAATATGTCAGCGGATTTTCTTTTTTTGTAACCCCATTTACATCCAAAGAAGATGTAGCTGCATACGCCACAATGTCCGGATGTGTAATGCCGATATATAACTTATTGCAACGCATCTTTGCTGCAAGTACACCTTCCATGTGTTTTAAATGAAAGATCTGATATCGACCAAAAATAACACCTTTCTCTACCATAACGTCACCTCTGCCTCCTTATATCTCTTGTTTTATAACTCCCCAAAATTCCATCAATCTATCCAGTGAATAGGCTGCATTTGCAGGACTTGTTGATGGCAGACCTACTATCTCTCTGCCTGTATTTGCCCGGCTATACTTCTCATACAGCTTTTTTACTGTACCACCATTTGCATAAATCGTCTGAATCTCCGCCTTTTGTAAAATACAATTTAAATCAGCCGGCACCACATTCCGGATACTGCTATCACTGGAACCAATAATCTCGCAGCTCTCAATCACATCCCAGATAGCAATTCCATTTTCCAGAAGAAGCGCTTTCTTTTCTTCTATCGTCTGTGGCACATCCCATCCGGTCAGCCTTGCCATCACTTTCCAGAAACGATTTTGCGGATGCCCATAATAGAAATTCTGTTCTCTTGATTTCACCGATGGAAATGTTCCCAGAATCAATACTCTGGAATGCTCGTCAAAGATGGGCGCAAACTGATGCGAGACGCTCTCATATTCTGTTTGTTTCATCTTCTATACTCCTCTAATTCCTTTCCATCCAAAGCCACATAGTGCAGTACATCATTTCGATCATATACCAGTTTCAAAGAAAAGAACGGGCGTCCCTCCTCCAGCAGCCGGAAGAAGATCTTATCACCTTCCCAGAGCTCCAAATCATAAATCGCCGTTTTGTCTACCCACTCAAGTTCTCCTTCATCACAAGGAATCGGCGTACCTTCAAATCCATCCGCAGTATACAAAGACATATACTCAATTGTATCTTCCCCATATACAAACGTAACAATTCCTCGATACTGCCAGGATGTCAAGGTATATCCGGTTTCTTCTTTCACCTCCCGCAAAAGACATTCTTCCGGACTTTCATTTCTTTCAAAATGTCCGCCCACACCGACCCACTTATCCTTATTGACATCATTTTCCTTGACAGTACGGTGAAGCATGAGATATTTTCCATCTTTTTCAATATAACATAAAGTACTTAATTCTTTCATCACCATTTTCTCCATGTAACTGCATCTATTCTTTTAAAACTCGTTTTAACACATCTGTCACATTCTTAACCGGAATGATTTCCAGTTTTTCTTTCACTTCCTCTGCCACTTCATCCAGATCGTCCACATTTGTTTCCGGAATCAACACTTTGGAAATTCCCGCTCTTTGCGCTGCCATCAATTTTTCCGGAAGCCCTCCGATCGGCATTACCGTTCCCCGCAAGGAAACCTCTCCTGTCATCGCATATTCCGGACTCACTGCCTTACCGGTCAGCAAAGATGCTAGTGCAGTTGTCAGCGTAATTCCCGCAGATGGTCCGTCTTTCGGAACAGCCCCTTCCGGAACATGGATATGTAAATCCTGCTCTTTCAGCACTTCCGCCTCCTTCGGATACATCGCTTTCACCAAGCTGATTGCAATCTGTACAGACTCTTTCATAACATCACCCAATTGTCCGGTAATCTGTACCTTTCCACTTCCTTGTGTCAACAGGGTTTCGATGAAAAGAATCTCTCCACCGGCCGAAGTCCATGCCAATCCCGTCACAACCCCCGGTCTCTTCTCTTCCAATATACTTTCATGCCGGATTGGTTTCTGATCCAGAAATTCCTGCAGCCTCTTTGGGCCGACCGTAATACTTTTCTGTTCCCCTTTCACCAGCTTTACAGCCGCATACCGGCACAATGTTTCCAACTGTTTCTTCAGTCCACGTACTCCCGATTCCATCGTATAATCATGAATCAGTGTTTGAAGCGCCTCATCTGTTACCTTCAGGTTCTGATTCTTTATTCCCATCTTTTTCATAGCCTTCGGCAGCAAATGTTTCCTTGCGATCTGCTGTTTCTCAACTGCCGTATATCCCGGAAATTGAATCACTTCCATACGATTTAACAAAGGCTCCGGTATCGTGTCAATTGTATTTGCTGTACATACAAAAAGTACATCCGACAAATCATAAGGTACATTTGTATAATGATCAGTGAAACTATTATTCTGCTCCGGATCCAGAACTTCCAGCAAGGCACTGGCAGGATCTCCACTGAAATCCTTTGATAATTTATCCACCTCATCCAACACCATGACCGGATTGGATGCGCCGCACCGTTTCATGCCTTCCATGATCCTTCCCGGCATTGCACCCACATAAGTCCTTCTGTGTCCGCGGATTTCTGCCTCATCCCGGACTCCTCCAAGACTGACTCGTACGTAAGCACGCCCCAAAGCCTCTGCAATACTCTGCCCAATACTCGTCTTACCGGTTCCCGGCGCACCTACAAACAGAAGAATCGAACCCGACTGCTGCTTATTCAATGCCATCACTGCCATTTGTTGGATAATTCGTTGTTTTACTTTTTTCAATCCGTAATGATCCCGGTCCAAGATCTCCTCTGCCTTTTTAAGATCCAACTGCAAAGCAGACTCTTTTTTCCATGACAGACTGGTCACAAAATCCAGATAATCATACAACATTCCATATTCGTGACTGTCTTTTCCCTCCTGCTTCATCCGGTTCAAAACCTTTTCTGCCTCCTTACGGGCAGTCTCATTCATTCCTGAACTTTGGATCTTCTGTTCAAATTTCCGTACGTCAGAAACATTTTCCGGATGCATTTCATCAAGCTGTTTTTGTAAAAATTCAATCTGTTTCTTGATTGCCTCTTCCCGGTATACTTCTTCGTGCCGCTCCTGCTGGGCACTCTCTGCCTCTTCGCCGACACGAGCCATTTCGATAAATTCATATACTGCATGTTCCATCAGTTCCATCCGCCCTGACATAGAATCAGCAGCCAGAATGGCATATCGCTCTTCATTTGTCAGATTTAAATACGATGAAATTGCTGATACAGCCTCTTCCATTGATTTCCAATGCAGAATATAACTCCGCGCCCAGATTCCCCACTGAAATCCCTGAATAAACCGCAGAATTGACGCACGCATTTTTTCAAATCGTTCCTTCTGTTCTTCCGCTCCTACATCATCTACCTGTGCACGCTCTGTTGTAAGTGCCTTCAGGTGCTGATCTTCTCTAACCGAAATACGTTCCAGATTCTCCCTGTTTTTCGTGCGGATACTGACATTGCCTTCTCCGTCAATGCCTTCCACCGTACCGGACACACCGATTTTGAAAAAATCGTCCGGATACATTTCGCCGATGTTCTTATCTTCTTTTAACATCATAAACAGTACCGAATCCCCTGCCGTAAATTCCGGAATCTTCAATTCGCGAAACACATCACTTTTAAAATAATATGTTACACCAGGCAAAATAATCATATCGTAAATTGGTATTATAAACATATCCATCACTCCTTTTTGTTAGCACTCATGCATTAAGAGTGCTAATCCTAGTGTAACGATAGCATATTTTCAAACATTTGTAAAGCAACGACATCCCTATTTTCTGTTCTTTTCTTTGCAATATTTTTTCAGAAAGCACTCCTCACATTTAGGACTGCGTGCTGTGCAGATACTCCTTCCAAATGTAATAATCTGTATGTTATATAAAATCCAGTGATCTTCCGGAAGTTCTTTCATGAGATCCATTTCAATCTTCTCCGGATCTGACTGCTTTGTCAGCCCCAGCCTGTTGGAAATTCGTTTCACATGGGTATCCACGACCACACTTGCATCATGATAAATATTTCCACGTATTACATTCGCTGTCTTCCTTCCCACTCCGGCTAAAGAAGTCAGATCTTCCAGACTTCTGGGTACTTCTCCTCCAAACTTATCACGCACATCCTTCATACAGCCTATGATATTCTTTGCCTTATTATGATAAAATCCGGTTGGTTTGATATCTTGCTCCAGCTCTTGAAGATCTGCATTCGCAAATGCATCCACTGACGTATATTTCTGAAACAAATCCTTTGTCACAATATTGACTCTGGCATCTGTACACTGGGCGCTCAACATGGTGGCAATCAATAACTGCCATGGTGTTTCATAATTTAAGTAACAAATATATTCCGTACCATATTGTTCATCTAAAATATCTAATATTTCTTTGGTTCGTTTTTTCATTCCAGTTCTTATCTTCTCCTTATGCGTTATCTCCTAATTTGTATTCCTATAAAATTTCTCGACCGAATCTTTCAGTTTTAAAAACAATTTATAATATTCTCCAATGATTACCTGAAATTTTTTTGCTGCAAGTGTTCCGTCATAATCATAAGCCAACTGATTTCTGTCTTTCAACATCCGCAACCATCCGTCATCATCAATCATGCCATTCTGAAATGCCTGTTGTAAAGTTTCTCTAGGAGACCCCAGAGGAAAATCCAGAACCCCCAATTCCTTTACAAGAATATCTTTCATCACTTTCCATGCAATATCAAAAGTAAGATTAAAATTCAACACTGTAGCCTTTAATACAAAATCCGCTTTTGGATCTGCTGTACGACTTTTTTCTAAATTTTTCAGGCTCCTACAAAACGTATTATAACGATTAATATATTTGCTTTCCATATTTTTTTATGTCCTCCAGCAAAAATTCATTATGGATATTTTCATAATCAAAAATATCAATTTTACGAAGTGTCATAATCTCTTCCAATGCTTCTTCTAATTTCAATATATCTTCACACCCGTATACCACAAAATCAATATCACTGGTATCAGTTCCGAAATCGGCATTACATTCATATTACACTGCTCCTTGTTCTTCAAACCTGTTTCATTATCTCAATTATACTTCAACCTGTATGCAATAACAACAAAAAACATGCGGCTTTTTTGCCATGAAAATGGCTTAAAACCGCATGTTTCTGTATAGAGGATGTTATATTATTGTTACAAGATGGGTGGGGAGGATGTTATGTCAGTGTCACGTCATTCATCAAAAAACCGAAGTATCTACAGCATTTTTTAATTCTTCAAGTCTTCGAAAAAACATTTCTTTCCATACTGTCATATCTTCAAAAATTTCTTCATCTATATCTTTTATCTGATGCATCCCAACATGTCTGACTGCTTCTATTGCCGCCTCCCGCTGCGTTTTTTTCTCAGGATAAACCGTTTGACAGTTTGCTCCATCTATCGTGTCATAACTTCCAAAGCTCTGATTAAAATCCATGATCGGATACAGTGAAACATATTCATTGGTCCGATTATCAACCAAAAATCCCCAGTTTTCCGGGTGTCGGTCTATATTACCAACCAGATAATCAAGGATATTCATTCCATAATACGTCTCTTTATCAATCCGCAAACACTCATTCAATACATTCAAGTCATGATTTGACGCATATATTTCAAATGCCATTTTTGAAACGATAGAATACTGCCTAGATGTTATAATTTTACTCTGAGTTACTTTTTGCCCATCATAAAAGCCTTCATCATATTTCACCTGTTTAAAGTCAAAGCATTGGCATAATCTACTTGCTAAAAGTTCTTTCTGAACAGCATCCTCACCCCCATCTTTTAATAAAATGAAATCTTTTCCCCTTCTGATCCATGCTTTTGGAAAGCATCCTTTGGTGGATAAATCCGGTGCCAGTTCCTGATTTGTAACTGTCATCGGTTTTCCACGCAAAGAAAGTTCTACCACCGCCTCATTTAATGAATTATCATACAAATTTATCTTTTCGTAAGAAATGTCTTCATCACTCTTTTTTACCCAATAAACATCTGTCAATGATACACAGTGATATGATAATGCTATTTTAGCACGATCCCGATCCGTCATTGCCTGTGCCATTCCGATACTGTTTAAAATTTCTTTTGCATATTTCCTGTCTAAAGACAACACCCGCGAGGCACACCAATGATAAAAATTATTCATATTATTGATCAGCGTATCAAAATCACACTCATTCTCCAAATAAAGATCATACGGAATAAACTTTTCGTCCAAAATAGCAGCCTCTCCACGCATATTAATCTCTGCTACTTTTCGTTCACCATGCATGATATCGTAATACGTAATATCAGGATTGTATCTTTTTCTTGCGTTATTATCATTAAGCTCAATTATTGTTTTCGGCTGCAACAAACCATTATTCATATTATCACCATTCCAATCACTCACGATACAAAGTATATTCAACTTTACGTACTTTCGATTTTTTGTCCTCGCCTCCCTCCAGATATGCCCAGAACATCAAATATATTTTTTTACCATCAATTACTGCAATTTCCAACGGAGTGGTCAGTCCTGTACCCATTGCCATAAAATTAATACACATTATCTTAAAATGATTTTCAAAAATATTTGTCTCTATCCTTTGTTTCTGAGAAATATCTTCAACAAAACTAATAGTTAAAATCAATTCAAAATAATTATCTCCGTTAATATTTAAAGTAAGATCACTATTCTCATTAAATAAAAACACAGTTCCGTAACTGATGATTTCCCGATTCTGAGAGCTTAATTTTACTTGCATTTTTGTCACCTCTCAACTAAAGATGTTTTTATTGTACCAAGTCGCTAGCGCGACGGCTAACCCTAGGTACGTGAAACCTCTAC
>CAJKWK010000018.1 GCA_905203555.1 uncultured Lachnospiraceae bacterium | reverse complement strand
AGGGAATAAAAGGATTTCAGGAGATAAGCGAACATATGTTACTGCAAAACTGTGGTGTATGCTATAGTTTATGCGTATATAGTAATGTATAAACGAGAACTAAGAGGGAGATTTTACTATGAGAAATATGAAAAAATGGATGGGAATTGTAGCTGCAAGTGTAATGTGTTTTGCATTGGGTATGACCGCAGTTGCAGCGCCGAGTCCGACTACAGGTGGAATTGTACAGGAGATTACAACATCCACAGATGCCAATGGCAATGCAGTTGAAGTAGTGATTGTGGAATTGACAGAAGAAGGTAAGGCAGCAGCTCAGCAATTGGATGATAAGACATTTGTGCAGGAGTTGGTAGGTACTGAATTTGTAGAAGGTATGGAAGTTCTGGACATTCAGGAAGTAGAGATTACAGGAGATAAGGCACTGGTTCAGTGGCCGGTTACTCTGACATTTAAGGTTCCGGGCGTTGTAGAGACAACAAAGGTTGCAGTGCTTCATTATGATTCAGAGAAGAAGGCGTGGGAGAAGGTTGATTCTAAGGCTGGAAACGGTACAGTTGAAGCAACATTTCATTCTTTATCACCGGTTGCATTTATTGTAGATCAGGATACAATGGGATCTGCTGTTTCATCCGGAAGCGCTACATCACCGAAGACAGGAGAGAGTACAGTTGTTATGGTATTTGCACTGGTTGCTCTGCTTGCAGCAGGTGGTGCATGGGCTCTGAGTTCTAAGAAAAGAGCATAATTACTGAAGAACAGTCCTCTCCTGCACAAAGGTACAGGAGAGGATTTTTTACAATTCCGTTTTGTTACAATTTCCGCGAGAGGTGGTTGTATATGCAGGGACTGGTTGATATCCATTGCCACATTGTGCCGGAAGTGGACGATGGGGCGCATAGTATTCATGAGGCGGCGTTGATGCTGCAGTCTGAATATCAAAACGGCGTGGAAGCTATTATACTGACTCCGCATTATCGGAGAGGGATGTTTGAGACTTCACAGGAACAGGTGGAGAAACAGTTTCGAAAGGTATGGAAGCTGACGCGCAGATCCCGCAGTGGGATGCGGGTTTATTTGGGATGTGAATATCATACAAATCGTAATATGGTTGCAGATTTAAATGCGGAGAAACGGCCGACGATGGCTGGATCCCGTTATGTGTTGACTGAATTTTCTTCGATGCATGGCTATGAGATTATCCGGAATCAATTATATGAGTTGATTGCTGCCGGGTATAAGCCAATCGTGGCTCATGCGGAGAGGTATCCATGTTTGTTGAAACAGCCGGATCGGATCCGTGAATTGATTGATCTTGGAGCGGAGATTCAGATTACGGCAGGAAGTATTTTAGGTGATGCCGGATGGCGGATTAAGCATTTCTGCTGGAAGTTATTAAAGAAGAAACAGGTAAAATATATTGCGTCAGATATGCACGATTTGGAGGAACGAGGATGCAGGTTAAAGGAATGTGCGGAAGTTCTGGAGAAGAAGTTCGGGAGCAGGTATGTGGAACAGGTTATGAGACGGAATCCTATGAAGATAATAACAGAAGGCAGGAAGAACAGATGAGGAGAGTCAGTTTAAAGAAGGAAGAGATGTCATACGGTATGACAGAGGAGATCAATACCCTCAGAACGAATATACAGTTTGCCGGTATTGATAAGAAGGTGATTCTGGGTACCAGTTGTATGTCAGGAGAGGGAAAGTCTAATACCATATACCGGTTGGCGTTGTCTCTGGCAGAACTGGGGAAAAAGGTGTTGATTATCGATGCGGACATGAGAAGGTCTGTATTGGTGAATGTGATAGAGAATGGAACGGTAGAGAAGGGATTGTCCCACTATCTGTCCGGTCAGTGTAATCTGGCGGATGCGGTTTGCGGAACGGATGTGAGAGGTCTGCATATTTTATTTGCGGGACCGGTTCCGCCGAATCCAACGGAACTTCTGGCGTCGCAGTTGTTTGAAGAGACCGTTCGCTCATTCCGGGATATTTATGATTATGTTTTGATTGATGCGGCTCCGTTGGGGCTGGTTGTGGATGCGGCGATTATTGCGAAGAATTGTGATGCATCGATGCTTGTGATTGAAGCGAATAGAGTGAAGTATCGTTTTGCTCAGGAAGTGAAGGAGAAACTGGAAGCAACCGGATGTCCGATTGTGGGCGTGGTGCTGAATAAGGTGGATCGTGGGAAGAGCGGAAAGTATTATGGAAAGTACTATAAAAAGTATTACGGACAAAAATACGAATCCTGATAAGTACTTGATGAAGCAGGTTTTGGATTGACGATATGAGAATGGGAAACATGAGCTGCGGCAGCATTGAGATACTGCCGCAGCTTTTTGTGTATGACGGGCATGCAATTAAACAGTCCGGGGGACTGTTTTGCGTAGAATTCTGATTGGGAACGATTGCAAATATTATAGGGAACGATGTATAATATAAAGGACTGTATGGTACAGAAAGATGAAATGATTTTAGTGGGAATCAGGAGAACTATTATGGAAGAAATCAGCATGAAGAAAAGAATGAGAAAAGTAATCTTTTTCTCTGTTTGTTTGACGTTATTTTTATTTGTGGCCGGTTTTGCGATGGCGAAAATATTTGTTACGACCTTCAATCATGCCACGGAAGAACGGATGCATGAGGAGGCGGATAATTATAAGGAACGCATTGAGCGACAGATTGAACGAAATTTTCAGATGTTGAATACATTGGCAAGCTGTATCAGTATATATGAATTGGAGCAGAAAGAGGATTTTCAGGAGGCGCTGATCGCGGCAGACGCACAGAATGATTTTCAGGCGTTTGGTTTTTTTAAACCGGATGGTGAGGGGATTCTTTCAAAACCGTATTATGAACAGGAAACAGACGGATCAACGAAGATGAATGTGGTACGTGCTGAGATACGAGAAGCGGCGTTGCAGACGATGCAGGGAGAGGAAGTTGTATCGGACGTGTTTTCTACTACGACTCAGGACGAAAAGGTATTAGTATTTGGTGTTCCGGTCTATCGGGATGGGGAAATCGTTGGAGCATTGATGGCAAGTGATGTGGTGGATGCTTTTTCGGAACTGCTGGATGCAAAGTATATTTTTTACGGAAAAGGCTATGTGCATCTTTTGGATGCGGATGGCAATTATCTGATTCGCGGAACGCAGAGGGCGGTACAGGAGGACGTTCAGTCGGTTCTGGAGAAACCGTATCTGGATGAGAAGGAAATTGCGGATGTGCGCAGGGCTATGAAGAATCAGGAGGAAGTTGAATTCTCTTTTGAGTATCAGAAGAAGGAATATAATGGGCTGCTGGAGCCAATCCAGATTAACGGGTGGTATTTGTTCTGTGTGAATTCTCCGCAGAATGTGAATCAAAATATTTATATTATTGCATATGTTGCGGCGGGGTTCTTCTGTGTGGTTACCGGAATCTTTTTCATTACGTTGGTGTATGGCTACCGGATGATGAAAAATATGAACGGGAATCTTCGGAGAATGGCATATTATGATGAACTGACGGGGACGTATAACATCCATCGATTTACCCAGCTGGTTCAGGAGCAGGGGATTGAACGCAGCTATGCAGTTGCAGTGGTAAATGTACGTCAGTTTAAGTTTATCAATGAGATTTTTGGAAAAGAGCAGGCGGATCTTTTGCTTCAATTTATTGCAATGACTCTGGAGGAAATGCTGGAGCCGGGAGAATTTGTTTCTCGTGAAAGTGCAGATATGTTTTATCTGTTCTTGAAGGAAACGAATCCGGAACGGTTGTATGACCGGATGGAGAAGGCATTGGAGAAGATTACAAATGTGAAGAAAAAGAAATCTTCTAATTATCATTTGAGTCTGCGTTGTGGAATTGCGGTGTCAGAGCAGGGTGTCGGTGCGGAGGATCTGATGACCCGGGCGATGTTTGCACTGGCAAAGGCGAAACAGGCGAGTCAGCAGGCAATCTGGCTTTTTGATACGACACTGCATGAGCAGGAACAGATGGATAATTTTATTGAGAGTCATGCGCGTGAGGCTCTGGAAAAGGGTGAGTTTGAGTTATATCTGCAGCCGAAGATCATGATGGCGGATGATACCCTCGGAGGAGCAGAGGCGCTGGTGCGCTGGGTGAATGATGAGGGAAGGATGTTATATCCATCTGCATTTATTCCGCTTTTTGAAACAAATGGGTTCTGTGCGGAATTGGATATGTATATGTTTGAAAATGTATGTCGGTGTCTGCATCAATGGATTGAGGAAGGGTATGATCCGATTCCGATTTCTATTAATCAGTCAAAGCTTACTTTCTATGAAGAGGATTATGAGCAGCGACTATGTAAGCTGCTGGAAAAATATCATGTTCCGGCATCTTTGATTACATTGGAGATTTTGGAGGATCTTGTGATTGAAGATCTTTCGGATATGAACGCCCGGCTGGACCGATTGAGAAAGATTGGCTTTAAGATTTCGATGGATGATTTCGGTACGGGATACTCCTCTTTGAATACGCTCGGAAAGTTAAAGATCGATGAGGTCAAACTGGATCGTGGATTTTTGCTGGAGACGGTAGAGGCGGGCGACAGAAGTACAAGGATGATTATGGAAGAGGTAGTTCGGTTATCGAAAAAACTGTCAATCGCAACTGTAATCGAGGGGATCGAAACGGAGGAACAGGAAGCGTTTGTGAAGTCCATAGGATGTGATCAGGGACAGGGATATCTTTACAGCAAACCGATTGGTGTGGAAAAATTTACGCAGCAGATTCTGGCAAAATATGCGCATAAGCCCCATTTTTTAGGGGGGGGGGCAGAACGTATCAGAGCAAGGGATTTAGGGGAATAGCGTAACAAAAGCGTATGAGGGAGAACAGAATGGAAGAACATTTTGAGTTAGATTTTTACAAGAAGGTTATCGACCAGCTGCATGCCAATATTTATATTACAGATGTTGAAACGGATCGAATCGTTTATATGAATGATTTTATGAAAGATACGTTTGAAGTCGAAAAACCAGAGGGGGAACTCTGTTGGCAGGTACTGCAGGAGGGGCAGAATGCGAGGTGCAGTTTTTGTAAGATCGGGGAACTGCTGAAGAAGGAGAAGGATCAGGAGTGTCTTTGGAGAGAGCATAATACGAAGAATGGAAGAACCTATCTGAACTATGATTTTCTGGAAGAGCGGGAGGGGAAGGTTTTTCATGTGCAGTATTCAACCGACATTACGGAGAACCTTCAACTGTCCTTAGATGCTGCGATGGATGAACTTACGATGATCCTGAACCGGAAAGCCGGCCGGAAACGACTGGACGAGATGTTAAAGCAGATGGATGATCGGGAACAGTTGGTAATTGCGCTTTATGATATTAATGGATTGAAATGGGTCAATGATACATACGGTCATTATGAAGGAGATCGTTTGCTACATTATGTGGCTACCAATATGAAAGACGATCTGGAAGAGCCGGACTTTATGTTCCGTCTGAGCGGGGATGAATTTATCATCGTATTTGTCGGAAAGGAAATCTTTCAGGCAGAGAGCTGGCTTAGAAGAATGTTGGAAATGCTGAAGAAGGGCCGGGTGCAGGCGGGGATTTCCTACGATGTTTCGTTTAGTTATGGACTTGTTAAGGTGCGTGGAAAGGAACGGCTGGGTGTTTCGGATGTGTTGGCTTTGGCGGATACGCAGATGTATATCCAGAAACGGGATTATCATATTGCACAGGGAAAGAAACGGTTTCTGGATAATCGAGAGATAAGAGAACAGTCAGTGGACAAGCCACTGTTCGAATATAGCCGGAACAGTATGTTTGATGCATTTTCAGAAACAGTGGATGGATATGCATTTGCCGGCAACTTAAAAAACGGAACCTTTATGTATTCTAAAAAAATGGTTCGTGAATTTGGTCTGCCGAAACAAATTCTGTAGGATGCGGCGGCATTCTGGGGTGAGATTGTGCATCCGGAGGATCGGGAATTTTTCCTGCGGAGTAATCAGGAAATCGTAGACGGCAAGACGGATCACCATGCAATCCGGTATCGTGCGAAGAATTACAAGGGAGAGTGGATTTCGCTTTTGTGTAAGGGCAGAGTAGTTCCGGATAATGAGGGAACACCGGAGCTGTTTGCGGGAGTTATCTATAATCTGGAGGATAAAGAGGTTAGAAGACGCGTAAATGGTGCGGAAATGTCTCCGTTTTATTTCATCAATGAACCGGGGCAAGAGGTTCGAAAAGAGATGGAGGAGGATCTTCAGGAGTTTGTAAATACCAATATTCCGGGTGGCGTGATGGCTACAAAGGATGATGACGATCTGACGATACTTTGCTTTAACCAGTCGCTGCTGAGATATCTGGGAAGTGGAACCTATGAGGAATTTATTCAGCAGACCGGAGGAAAGTTCCGGGGACTGATCTACGAGGAAGACCAGGAAAAGGTGACTGCAGATATTAGGGAGCAGCTCCGGAACAAAAATTTTTATAAAGTGTATTACCGGATCATGCAGAATCAGGGAAAGTTGGTCTGGGTATATGAAGTGGGACAATATATTCACAACCGGGAAGGGGAAAAGCTGATCTTATCGTTTCTGGTTGATGCTACGGAAGAGATGGAAAAGGAGCAGGAGCTCCGTTTCATCAATGAAAACAATCACTCCGGCGTGTTTAAGGCGCTGGTGACGGATCGATTGGAACTGACTTATGCCAATGATGGATTTTATAAGCTCTATGGGTACACGAGGGCACAGGCGGAAGCGGAGCTGGACAATGATATTTCATTGCGTGTGGTGCCGGAGGATCTGCGGCGGATTTATCATGAAGTGAAGTCTGCGCTGCGTGCCGGGGAAAATCAGGTTGTTCTGGAGTATCGGATCCGAAAACGGGATGATTCCATTGCGTGGGTTCATTTGATCGCCAATATGACTCAATTGGCGGATGGTAAGAAGATTATGCTTGGTCTCAGCATGGATATTACCAGACGGCGGATGCTGGAAGAGCAGCTGCACCATACGGAACTGTTGTATCAGTTTGTTCAGGATTATACCAAACTGCAAATCTGGGAGTATAAGACCGAGGAGCAGACGGTGATCCTGCAGAGTACACACGGAAGGACGAAAGAGAAACAGTTTTTGAATATTCCGGAAAATCTGATTGCCGCCGGTAAGGTTGACTTGAACAGCATCGATGAATTTCGCAGTATCCATGAACGGATCAGAGCCGGAGAGGATATGGTGATGGGGACCATTCATTTTCTGGGAGTAGACGGAACGGATATCTGGGAGAAGATTACTTATATTTCCTTGAAGGATGATGCGGGAAATGTAGAGAAGGCAATTGGAATCGCAGAGGATGTGACTGCACAGAAGGAGGCTGAGATTCGCGCGTTTAATGAAGAGAAGATGCGGGAAGTGATGGTGCAGGATACGATTTACAGCGCTCATGTAAATCTTACGACGAAGAAATTGGAAATGATCTGGGATGCAGAAAAAAAGCTGGAAGATTGTGAAATCGGGGAAGTGTCGTATGAGGATGTCTACCAGCGGCTGCTGAGTGTGATTGCCAATGAAGATGACAGAAAGCGATTTGAAGAAGAGTATAGTGCGGAGAAAATTTTTCAGGCTGCGAAAGAAGGCAGTGTAATCCGGGAATTTGAGTTCCGCCAGATATACGGACAGGGAACGATTATATGGGTGAATCTGACATTTAAGATTATCGATTCTCCTACAACGGGAAATAAAATTCTCTTCATTTATGCGCGTAATATTGATCTTGCGAAACGGCGGGAGCTGGCGCTGCAGAAGAAAGCGGAACTGGATGAGACGACGGGGCTTTATAATCTGGCGACGACAAAACTTCTGGTGAAGGATATTCTGGAACGAGAAGACCGGCAGGATGGAGAAGATGTTTTTCTGCTGATGAATATTGACAGATTCCGCGAAGTGAACCGGATCGGTGGATTTATGGTGGGAGATGAACTGCTTCGTCAGGTGGCGGAGAAACTGACAAAACAGATTCCGCCAACGGCTGTGGCAGGCCGGATCAATGGAGATATTTTTGCAGTTTATTTTTGCAGTCAAAAGACGAAGAAGGGTGTCCGCGGAGATGTTGAGAAGTTGATGAAAGCGCTTTGCGGCAGCTATGTCTGTGGCGGAATGAATTTTGATATTACGGTGTCTGTGGGAGCGGTTTGCCCGGGACTTCGGAAAGTGTCGTATGAGTATATTTACCAGAACACCTATTATGCGCTGGATGCGGCAAAACGTGGCGGTGGAAATCAGCTTGTATTTTACAGAGACATGGTTCCGATGAAACTGCAGGTAGGAAAGTTTGATAATAGTCTGGCACAGCTTTCGGAGCAGGGGCTGAATTGGATCAAGCGGGGGGAAACACGAAAAGAAGTGTACCGTTTGTTCCTGGAATATATTGGAAAATGTTATGGAGCCGAGGAAGTGACGCTCTTTCAGAGAATTCCGGGAACCGGAGCGTTTCTCCGGGTGGTGGGATGGAATGCTTACCAAAAGGGAGAGACGCTGGAAATTCTGCCGGAGCGGATCAAATATCTGGAAAAGGCACTTCGCAAATCGGGGGAAAAACATTTCCTGTATATTGACAGTCCGGAACGGGATGGATATGAGGAGATGCTGCGAGCCTATGATGTGGAGGCTCTGGATTATTCTGTCTTTTTGATGGGAGAATATGAGAAGGAGCAGCTGCAGTTCGGTGTTCTTGTGGAAAAATGTGATGACCGTATTATGGACGGTGTTGCGCGGGAATATGTGATGGAAATGATCCGGTGGACCGATCATTTGTATGAGGTGCGTGAGGAGTATGAACGGGCGCTGTGGGATGACCGCAATACCGGAGTGATGAATTATGAAAGCTATGGAAAACGTCTGGAAGGACTGAATGAAGATTCGTTGATCACGCTTGGTATGGTAGGCGTGCAGATGGTTGACATGAAACGCTATAACCAGCAGTATGGCAATATCAAAGGGGATGAGATGCTGAGCTTTACGGCGAAATTGATGACCCGCCTGTTTGGCCGGAGCAATTGTTATCGTTTGGGCAGAACCAGCTTTTTTGCTGTTTGTGAAAATGTAGTTTATGAGGAATTCCGCGATCGCTGTCAACAGTTTGTTGCGGAGATTGAGGACAATTATGCAGAGTGGATCGTTACTGCCAATGCGTGGGAACAGTCATCGATTTCTGCGGAGAAGATGCAGGATCAGATTGAGGAAAAACTGCTTGTGGCGCAGAATAAGAAGAAGAGTAACAATGCGATCAGTGAGAAGACGGTGAAGGAACTTCTGGTTGATATTCGGGAGCAGATTGAAAGCGGCAGCTTTTGTGCGTATCTGCAGCCGAAGGTGGATGCGGAGAGTGAAACAATCTGTGGCGCTGAGGCGCTGATTCGATTGATTGACCGGGAAAAGGGAATCATTCCGCCGGGCACTTTCCTTCCGGTGATCGAGCGGGCGGGATTGATTCGTTATATTGATCTGTTTGTGCTTGAAAGTGTGTGCAGAATGATCAAGGAGTGGATGGCATCCGGCTGGCAGCCGTTCCCGATCTCGTTGAATTATTCCAGAGCGACAATTCTGGAACCGGATATTTTGGAGGAAACGAATCAGATCGTAGAGCGGTACGGTATTCCGAAGAATCTTCTGGAAATTGAAATTACGGAGAGCATCGGTTCCATTGATAATATGAGCCTGAAAAATATTGTGGATGGATTTCGGGAGCAGGGATATCGGACGGCGTTGGATGATTACGGCTCAGAGTACAGTAATGTCTATGTGTTGTATTCATTACAGCTGAATACTTTGAAACTTGACCGGCGGATCATCAATGATATTTATCATGATGAGAAAGCTAGGATTGTAGTGGAAAATATCATTGATATTTGTAAAAAGTTCCGGGTGCAGTGTGTGGCAGAAGGTGTGGAGACGAAGGAGCATCTGGAGGTGCTGCGGGAAATGTCCTGCGATATTATTCAGGGATATTACATCAATAAGCCTCTGTCCGAGGAGGAATTTTACAGAACGTATATATCTGATAAGAAATAAGAAAAAGAAGTGTTGTCGGAACGACTAGAATTAACGGAGACAAGAGTATGAGGAAAGGAAAGAAAGAAAAGGGAAATCAACGAATCTGGATATGGGCAGCAACTTGTTTGATGATTGTTCTTGTACTTTTTTCGGTAGAACAGTTTAATGAGAGCATGAATCAGGTGGAGAGTGTTCGTAATCAGGAGGCATTGCAGGGACTGGCGAATCAGGCGTCTCTGATGGCGGAGCGACGGCTGCAGGGCGGTATGGGGGTGCTGCGGACTGCGGCTCGTACCATTCGGATCGATCAGGAGGATATTCATGATCAGGAGACGATGGATTATCTGCGGGAAGTAGCGGAAGAGAACCACATGGACCGGATTGGACTGACGGATGAAGAGGGAGATGTGGTGACGACTCAGGGAACTGTTGCGAATACGAAAGATTCCAAGTATTTTCAAGAGGCGATGAGCGGAAATCTCTATATCAGTAACGTGTTTCATAGTACGTTATCCGCCAAGCATGGAATTACGATCGCTGTTCCGGTTATTGGGCCGGACGGTGAGGCACATGCTGTTCTGTACGGAGTATATCTGGTGGATGAGTTTAATATTTACGTGAATTCTGAGCTGGAAACCGGAGATGAGAGTTTCGTTCATATCATTGATAATGAAGGAAATTACATTGTAAAATCAAGCAGTCCAAAATGTTTGGGAATGGGAGAGGAAAATTACTTTGTTACACTGAAAAATCTGGGCGTGGATGTGGATGAAGTTAAGGATGCGATACAAGGGAATAAGACAGCGGTTCGTCAGGTTGAGAAGGATGGGGAGATCCGGCTGCTGTTGTTTTCTCCGATGCAGGTGAAGAACTGGTGTGTAGTGACTGTGCTGACCGGCGAGGCGGCGACGGCGAATATGGAATATTCGAAACAAATTGTGCTGGAGCTGGTGATGAAAATCCTTCTGGTGATTGCGGCATTGATTTTGATGGGATATTATGTGCTTGCAAGAGAAAAAAGCTACATTAAGAAACTGAATCGGGAGCTGCTGATCAAAGACCGGATTTTCCGGATTGCTGTTACGGAGACCGGGGGATTTGTATTTACCTATAATTTGACTACGAAGAAACTGGATTTTATGAATGAAAGCAAGTCGGAAAATGCGATGTTTCCACAGGGGATTGAGGATTTTCCGAATCGTCTGGGGCAGTTGGTGCCGGAAGGGAGCGAGTCTTATCGGAATCTGATGTCTATGCTCGATCAGATTGAGAGGGGAGTGGAAAAAGTATTTGGAGAGTTTTGTCTGGATTTTTCCGGCAGAATCTACTATTATCAAGTGAATGTGACGAACATTGTGGCCGGAGAAAGCGATCAGGATCGTATTGCGGTAGGTACTCTGGTGGATGTGACTGAGGAACGACAGAATGAGGTATTTCTGAAGAGTCAGATCGGACAGGATCCATTGACGAAGACTTATAACCGTCTTGCGGCCGTTGAGAAGATTAATGCGGTTCTGGCTGATAAGAAACCACATGGATGTGCATTTTATATCATTGATCTGGATAATTTTAAGGCGGTGAATGATTCGCTTGGCCATACGATGGGAGACCGGGCTTTGATTGAAGTGGCGGATACGATCCGCAGACATGTGCGCCCTCAGGATATCGTATGTCGTTTGGGCGGGGATGAGTTTGTTGTATTTTTGGTGGATATTCCGCAGCGTGTGATTGCGAGAAATGTAGAGGCATTGATCAAGAAATTGACGATTACCTATGAGGCAGAGGGAAAATGCGAGACCTTTTCTGCATCTGTGGGAATTGCTCTTGCGCCGGAACATGGAACGGAGTTCCAGACGCTGTATGAGAAGGCGGATAAGGCTTTGTATACAGTAAAAAACCGCGGCAAGAAAGGCTACGCGGTTTTTGAAGACGATTTATAATTTTTTTACCAGCATTTCAGGGTTGGTTGCATATTTGAGTGCAGTGTCTTTGCTGATGGTTCCTTGTCGGTAAAGCTGCATCAGACTAGAGTCCATTGAGATCATGTCTTCTTTTGCTGAAGAGTATAGGAGACCATCGATCTGATGGACTTTATTTTCGCGTATCATATTGCGAATAGCCGGAGTCACTGTCATGACTTCTAAGGCGGGAACGACCTTGCCATCTACGGTAGGAACAAGCTGCTGAGAGACAACTGCGTTGAGTACCATGGAGAGCTGTACGGCAATCTGGCGCTGCTGATTGGCCGGGAAGACATCGATGATCCGGTCGATGGTGTTGGCGGCTCCGATGGTATGCAGTGTGGATAATAACAGATGTCCGGTTTCTGCGGCTGTCATCGCTACATTGATGGTTTCATAATCCCGCATTTCTCCTAAAAGAATGACGTCTGGACTCTGGCGCAGTGCAGCACGAAGGGCAGTGACATAATTCTCGGTATCTACGTTGATCTCTCGCTGACTGACGATGCTTTTGTTGTGCCGGTGGAGAAATTCCAGCGGGTCTTCCAGTGTGATGATATGTTTCTGCTGTGTCCGGTTGATCTGATCGATCATACAGGCAAGGGTTGTGGATTTGCCGCTTCCGGCAGGTCCGGTAACAAGAACCATGCCTTTTCCGCTGTCGGCAAGGTGAATGACAGAATCAGGAAGTCCCAGGTCTTCGATATGCGGGAGTTCAAAGGTGATGATTCGGATGACAGCGGAGAGTGCGCCGCGCTGTTTGTATGCACTTACCCGGAAACGTGAAAGTCCGGGGATTGCGAAGGAAAAATCGTCATCGCCTCTGTCGTGGAGCGAAGCCATCTGTCGCTGTTCTGCGTGTTCATAAATCTCGGTCAGCAGTTTTTCGGTATCGTGGGGAAGAAGGCGCTGATCGTTGAGTTGTGAAATCGTTCCGTTTTTCCGGAAGGAAACAGGAAGTCCGGCTACGATAAATACGTCGGATGCGTGTTCTTCAATCGCTTGTTTTAATATGTCGTTTAGATGCATCGTTTAGTCCTCCATTGGTAAAAGTTGAATTGACTGATCCCCTTCCCATGTGTCGGTAGAAATGACGTTCCAGGAATGAATCGTATAATATGTTTCACAGTTTGTATAATCGGTAATTCTCAGAACAACCTCCAAAGCCTGACTTTCAGACATCGGTACGGTGAAGGAAAGCGTTGGAGTGTCTGTATCTGTATCGGAATCCCAGCGAAGGGATGTGTCCTCCAAAACGGTCTGCTGCAGCGTCAGCTCTGCCTCTGCGCGGTAGGCGGCGAGATCGGCGCCGTTTTTTTTCGACAGTTCTTCCAGAATCCGGTCAATTTCATCGACTATGGTTTCGGCTGTTTCAGAGGCTTTATAGTATTCCGTTTTGTGGGACGCCAGACGCGTGCTCAGATTGTAATCGCTGCGTGCGCTGGTCAGCGAAAGAACTGCAAAGGTTACGAGCGTGAGTACGAGAAAAATGACCAGCAGCAGGGAAGTACCGATATTGACAAAAGAGGTTTGCTGTTTATTCTTTTTCATAGCCGGTCCTCCTTGCAATGTGACGTGTTGTATGCAGCGTATAAATGGTCTGTTCTTCCGGATCCGAGGCTGTGTCGGAGATAGAAGTCAGTGTGATATCGGCACAGATCAGATGAGAGTCACTCTTCTGTTCATCCGGATAAATGCTGACTGTCTGAACGTAGGCGGCATCAGCTTTGTCACAAACAGTAAACGCTTCATCATAATACGTTTCCGTTGTTCCCAAAAGAAGTTCTTCTGATGCAGCAAAGGTTTCGGCTGTGTTTGTGCATACGGTGACCGCATGATTCAGAACCTCGGATTGACGGCTCATGACATGGGAACGTACAAAAATCTGCACACAAACAGCGCTTGCAACGGAGAAGAACAAAATTGCAAGGATGAGTTCCATTAAAAATAAACTGGATGAACGAGGTCTTGTTTTATTTTCCATAGAAACAAATTCCTTTCGTGTGATATGATATAAATTCTCTATTCCGCACTACTGCGGATGGATACAACAATGGATGCCGTTTGCTCCTTTTGATCTGTACAGCGAAACCGGAACAGGCTGTCAGAAAGCTGTTCCATCGAGAAATCCTCGATCTCAAGAATGGTTGTTCCGGCAGAAGGAGCAGCCAGTGTATCTTCTTTGAGAAAGAGTTCCTTTAATTCATTTTTATATGCATAAATATAGGTAGAATAAGAAACTCCCTGATTGGTCTGTGTCAGGATCAAGGCATCGTGCCCATTAAATTTACCGATCTGAATTCCGCCGTCAATGTCATTCTGATGGATTTTCTCACTGATATAGGAAAGTCCGGTTCCGGCAGTGTAATTCCTGGAAGAATTTTCCGTTGTGGACTGATAAATCCGGGCGGAGAGCAGCAGCACAGTCAAAGCACAAAGTGCAAATACAAAGAACAATGCAACCGGAAAAATCAAGTCGATCATGTGCTTTTGTTTTGTGCGGTACTTCATCTCGGTTCATCCCCCTTTTCTATAATGGTGACATCCGGTCGGATATTGGAACCGGATATGCGGTAATCCACAAAGAATACGTCTTCATCGTAGGTCAGACCATAGTGTTCTTTTAAATAATCCAGACTTTCGGGATAGTTTCCTTCCATCGCATAACAATAGGTGATATCCCGCATAATGGCATTTTCCAGACTCTCCTTCTGACGCTGTCTTGTGCTGACGGAAAGAGAAGAGATCCCTTCCAGAAACAGCAGAAGAATCAATAAAAAAGCACAAAGTGAAACAAACGCTTTTGGGATAGGATGTGATTGTCTGCGCAGTTCAAAACGATTTCCAACCATAGTACAGCTCCTTTATAAAGATTACAGGCTTAATAAAGATTACAGGCTTAATAAAGATTACAGGCTTAATAAAGTTTACAGATTCGATAAAAATTACAGGCTTGACATAATTCCCATCAATGGCAGCATTACGGACAGCAGGATCACGCCGACGATCAATGACAGAAGAACAACAAGCGTAGGTTCCAAAACGGCCAGAAGATTGTTCATTCGTGTATCGATCTCCGTCTGATACTGTTCTGCAATTTCGTTCATGACATGATCTAAAGTTCCGGTTTTGGAGCCGATGGAAATCATTCTGGCGTACATCCCGGTGAAAATACCGGCAGTCAGAAGAGCGTCGCTGAGATCTTGTCCTTCTTGCATTGCCTGTTGGCAGCGCGTGATTTTTCCCTGAAATACAGGATCTTCATTCAGTGCAGTAATCAGTTCCATGCTGCGATCCGGATTGAGTCCGCTGCTTAATGTCAGAGCCATGCCGCTTGCGAAACGGCAGGCAGCAATATCTTCATGTATTTTTTTTGTAAATTTTAATTTATAGCCGATTTTACGAAATAGATTTTTGCCGGAAATCGTGCGTGTTCCGTAGAGAAACAATCCTGCAATCAGAAGAAGCAGGAAAATAAATACACCGGAATAGGTGCTGATCACCTGACCGATATTCATAAGCACCCGGGAAAATCCGGTCATTTCTGTTCCTAACTGGATAAAAACCTGATTGAATATCGGCATTACTTTGACAAGAAGAACGATGACAACAACTGCCATCATTCCAATCATGATCATTGGGTAAGTAATGGAGCTGCGGATGGTTTTATTGATCGCATCTTCTCGTGCATAGTGATCGGAGAGTGATTCCATGACTTCATCCAGTGTTCCGGTTTCTTCTCCAATCTCCGTCATATGGAGCAGATAAGGAGGAAAAATGTCTGCAGATAAAAGCGCCTGATGCAGACTCCCGGTTTCCATTGCTTTGTCGAGAAGCAGTGTCAGAATCTCCTTTTCATCGTTGGATGCTGCATCCTCTAACATCATGGTGAGACCTTCTATTGCAGAAATACCGGATTTTAAAATCAGAGCAGTCTGTCCGCAGAAGGCAGATAATTCCAGATTGGAAAAAGGTTTCATAGTATTGTTCCCTCCTGTTTAATAAGAATATTTCACAATATAGTTTCTTCCGTCACCGATATATTTCCCGACGGAGGAGTTGCTGTTATTTGCGGCAAGTGTAGGGTCCATCAGAGACCAGTTCTTGCCGTCGAATTCGATGATATTGTTGACCCAGCCGATTTCCTTGAGGTAGACACTGATCCATGCATGGTAGGCATCTCCAGAATAGCCGACTACCAGTTTGGTAGGAATATTCTGGGAGCGTAAAAGCGCTGCCATCAGTGAGGCGTAGTCGAAACAGATCCCGCTTTTGGAACTAAGAGTCCGGTCAATGACCGGCAGGTAATCGGATTGTACGTTTGCTGCCAGTTCATCATCGTATGTAATGTGTTCGATGACGTAACGATAAATCTGTTCCACGTAGTCCAAATCATTGGAGGCATTTTCGGAGATCTCGACTCCGAGAGCAACAGCCTGACTGTCCGGTGTAAACCAGACATATTGATTGGGATAGAGGAACGGTTTGAACTCATCGGTCAATGTTACGGAAAGTTCCTGAGAAAAAGAAATGGCGTATTTATTGTCCGTTACATTTTCCAGAACAGTGAGCAGATAAGTACCGTTTCCACCGGATAACGGAAATGTTTCGTAATTTCCCGGTCTTAGATTGTAACTGTATACAGTGCCGTCTGGAACGGTAATCTGTAGTTTTACCTTCTCTACGGAACCGGAATAAGAAATCATTACATAGCCATCTGACGCGTTAGATGCATCTATAGAAACAATATCATTTCCATATACTTCAGATCCGGAGGGAGAGGGGACTAAGACGTCGGTTACGGTAGTGCGGTGTTCTTCGGTGTGATTTTCTGAGTCTTCAGCACCTTTTTCACCTGTACAGCCAGTAAAAAAGGAGGCGGCAAATATTAGAAAAAATACACTGATTAACCGTATTTTTTTACACATACTTACAACCTCCTGAATGATCGTTATTATAGTTGGATAACAAGTTTTATGGAATTACCTCTGTATTACTTTCGCCAGATGTTCCCTTGCGGCTTTGAGATAGCGCTTGACAGAGCTCCGGCTGACGTTCATAATTTGGGCGATTTTGTCAAGTTTCATATTATGATAGTATTTTAATAAGGTAACTTGAGATTCTGTAAATGGCAGGTTCAAAATCTGTTTCATAAGGTACCGCTTTGTATCGACCTGTATGACGGTGTCTTCCGGAGAATGGGAAGACCGGGTGTTTTTGCCGGATTCTATATTGCTGAAGGCAGTCTCTGCTACATCCATTTCCTGATTGTAGCGTGTCTGCTTTTGGTGGAGATTGTAGCAGACATGAAAATTGATCTGATTCAGCCAGGAGACTAAAAGTGTCGGATCTTTGAGACTGTTCAGATTTTTCAGAGCAAGCATGTAGGTCTCCTGTAAGGCATCTTGTGCCAGATATTCGTCTTTTAAATAGCGGAGGGAAAATTGATATTGTCGTTGGTAAGTAGCGGCGTATAATTCGGCAAAGGCTTCATTGTCGCCCTTTTGGGCACGTGAAACCAACTGACCGATATACTGGTAATCAAGAGATTTCATACGTCCGTCTCCTTATGGATGAACTGATTCGAGACACCTTTCGAGGTGACTAAAGAAAGTATTGCATTTCCACATGACAAAATCCTCCCCCGACAGATAATTTACTATATTATAGCACAGGAAATGTGAAAATCCAGAGTTATTTCCTGTGAAATTCCTATGAATAAGAAAAAAATCTGAAAAAATTAAAAAAATGTGAGCCTTTTTGAAAAATCCCGTCCTCTTATATTTTGTAGTCTATAATATGAGGCTGAATAAAAAAAGAAACAAAGAAAGAGCATTAGAGGGATTTTTTTTAAGAGGGAATATGGAAACAAACAGAAAAGAAGATTGTGAACTAAAAGTCAAATTATTTGGTAATTTTTCGCTGATGTATGGGGAACATTCGCTTTTGGGAAAGAAAGTAAGTGAAACGCAGTTTACACTTTTGATGCAGATCTTGCTCTACTATCACAAAACCGGTGTGAGCCGGGAGCATTTGGAAGAGTTACTGTTTGGAGACAGAGATGTTAAAAATGTTCATCATACGATGCAGAGTGTGATCTATAACGCAAAGAATCGACTGAAAAAGGCAGGACTTCCGGATGTGAATTATATCCGTCTGGAGAAGGGTGTCTTTTACTGGAATGAAGAGATTCCGGTTCATACGGATACGACACAGTTTGAGGAATTATGTGAAGCGGCAGAAAGGACCGAGGATAAGAAGGAAAAATTATCCTTGCTTTTAGAGGCGTGCCATTATTACACCGGTGAGTTTATGGGGATGTATGGAAGCATCATCTGGGTTGCCGGGCAGGCAAGGAAGTATCGGCACAAATTTTATGATTGTGTTGAAAAAGCGGCAGAGATCTTAAGGGAGCAGGAGGATTATATCCGGCTGCGGAAACTGGGAGAATATGCTGCCGGGATTGCTCCGTTTGCAGATTGGGAATGTCTGACGATGGAGGCGCTGATCGGACTGGGCAAATTCGAAGATGCGGAAAATCTGTATGCCGATACAGTGGATTATTATTTTAAAGAAAGAGGAATACAGCCTTCTGAGAAATTGATGCAGATGTTTGACCGGATGGAGAATCAGATGATTCACCCGATGGGGATGCTGGATAAGATTCAGAAGAAACTCATCGAAGACGATGAAAAGGATGGCGGTTATCTCTGCTCCTATCCGGTGTTCCGGGGGATTTACCGTATGGTTACGCGGATGATGGAACGAGGCGGTCAGTCTGTATATCTGATGCTGTGTACTGTCGTGGACAGTAAAGGCAATCCGATGAAGGATGGGGAACAGTTGGATGAGCTTTCCGAACGGCTGGCAAATGCAATTTGTCGTTCTATCCGTCATGGAGATGCTGTCAATCGCTATGGAAAAGGGCAGTATCTGGTGTTGTTGATTAATATTACGTTGGAAAACTGTGAAATCATTAAGCGCAGAATCGATGCCAATTTCCTTACAGGGCGTCAGCGCACCGGTGTGCAGTACCACGTAAGTGCGGTTCAGTGCGAACCATATTACAAATTTGATAATGAAATGTATGAAGAAGAGCGACGTTGATCTTGAGATTGACGTCGTTTTTTTGAAAATAAATCAGGAAATATAGGAAGACAGCCCGAGTCAAAAAAATAAATCAAAAATCAACAAAAAATATGAGGAAACCTATTCTTTGTTCTTTTTTTGATGGTTTCTTTGATTCTTAAACTGCTATAGTAAATACATAATAAACAAAATGGTTATGAATATGCATATGAGGGAGATGAGCGATATGGGAAAAAGAAGTGAATGTTACATCGGTTCACCAGCCGGTATCGTATTGTGCGTAGATCAATATAAAGAAAGAAAAACAATTGGAAAGTTTTATCATGCATATAGCAGAGAGGGAGTCGTGATCAACAGCATGGAGAACCTGTTGTTTTCCATGGAACATTTTTTTGATGAACTGGGATTTCCCTTTCCGAGTACGAATCAACGGACATTTTTAAAAGGACACGAAAATAATGAGAAAAGAGGAAGGATGGTAAAAGTAATGCGGGACGAAGAGCTATTAAAAAAACATGGAGATATTGGAACTTTTATCATTCGTGTGCAGCATCGGCAAAACAGTAGCTGGCAGGGGCTGGTGACCTGGATGGAAGAGAACAAGACGGTGTCCTTCCGATCTGCATTGGAACTGATAAAGATTATAGATGAAGTAGTTAGCATAGATACAGATACAGATACAGATAATGAAGATTCACAGTCGTTGCTCAAAGATTAGAAAACGTGGGATAGGAGGTTTGCAGATTATGAAAATGATAAAAAGAGGAATTGCCTTTTGTTTAGTGATCATGCTACTGATGGGAATCGCGTTTGATAATGGCTTCGCGATTATGAATCAGGTAAAAGCAGCTGATGAAGTTGTAGAGAATACAGAAACAGAAGGTACAGCACAGCCGGAAACAGAGGCTGTAGGAGATACAGCAGAGAATACAGTAGAGAATATCGATGCGGTGGCAGAAACGACAGAAGAATATACGACAGAGGATCTGACAGCAGAAAGTTATGCGTTGGAAGAACCAGCCATGCAGGAGATGAGTACAGATGAGACAGTGACAGAAACACCTGCATCGGAAACACCGACAGCAGATGGAACTGTAACAGAGGAACCGGCAGCAGAGGAGTCCACACAGACGGAACAGATGCCGGAGACAAAGAAACAAGACGCAATGGAGCTGAAGCAGGAAGTAAGAGACCAAGATGGAAACGTAGTTATGACAGTGGTCGCTAACATTGCGGAAGATACATTTGATGCGAATACATCAGAAGTAAGCATGAAAGTCAGCGAAGTAGATGCAAGTCTTACAAAGACAATCACAGAACTTGCAAAAGAGAGACTGGCAGCAGACAAAGAACTGGGAAGTTACTTCTTATATAAAGTAGAGTTTCAGGTGAACGGAACAACCGTTGAACCGGGAAAAGAAGTAGAACTTACTTTCCAGCCGACAGATTACAAAGTAGATGATGTGAAGAAAGCGAATGTCTTCTATTATAATGAAGCATATTCAACAGCCGGCAACCAGGCGGAAGAGATCGTTGAGATCATACAGAAAGCAGATCAGATCGAAGAACTTCAAAATGCCGGAGCAAGCATTGAGAATATCGATGAGGAATATGATCTGACAGAGATCACTCTTCACAATAATGGCAATGCCGACAAGATCATCACAGAAGGAAGACGTTCAACAGTATATGGTTGTTATCTGGAAGAGCAGAAACCTGAAGAGGTGACAGGAGGAACAACAGAAGAAACTCAGGCAGAGGAAACAGATGCAAATTCAGAAAATCAGCAGCCAGAAAAGAAAAGAGCAATTACGTTAAAGACAACTTCTGATAATGAAATTCAGAATGCAGAGACGAGAGCAGGCAGCTCCCCGGCATTTACTATTTATTGGTATGAGGGAAAAGATGCGAATTATGCAAAAGATTCTGTAAAAGTTTACTATGTTGATGAAGAGGGGAATCCATTAGACAACAAGGTAAGCCTGCAAGATAAAAATGAATATGGAAAGGATAGTCCGGTTACGATTGCTGATGTGTATGCAACAGAGATTTCGGGTTATACATATAGTAAAGCTACAGTAGCTGCAAGTCCCGAGGCTGCCCTAACGGAAACAGAAATTTATAAATTGAGCTTGAAATTTAGTTTGTCGGAGTTTACTTATAAGATTCAGTACTCTACAAAAGGAACGTATTGGGGTGAGGAATGGAATAATGTTCCGGATGATGAAGCCGTGTATCTGGTATATACCAAGAATTCTTCCGGCGGTGGCAGTACCGGCGGCGGTTCCAGTGCAACCGGCAATCTGGCACATCGAAAGTACGTAGAACCAAGGGACGATGGTACATTTGATTTGACATTAGATGTTACAGGTGCAATCGGTACGGAAGAAAATCCGGCAAAAGTAGATGTGGTATTCGTGCTTGATCTCTCAGGAAGTATGGCTAAAGATGGAAAAATTGGAGAGGCAAAAACGGCAGTAAATACTTTAACTACAAATGTAAGTAACAATAAGATGCTGGATTCAAAATGGAAATTGGTGACATTTTCAAGTGGTGCGCAAACACAGACGGAGAATTGGATAAATGCTGGAGAAATCAACGAAATCGTACAGCGCTATACAGGTGAAAATTGTAAGGGCGGGACGAATTATGAAGCAGGATTGACTCATGCCGGTAATGCAATTACAAATGCTCGTGATGGTGCAGTGAAGATTGTAATATTCTTAACAGATGGTCAACCGACATTTCATGGAGAAAATACAGAAGGTGGTGGAAATAAAACTATAAAGGAAGATTATGAAGGCGCTTTGACTGGAGCTAGAACAATAACCTGTGACAGATTTTATGCAGTAGGTATGGGCTTGCCAGCTGAAGTATATAAACCTAGCAGGCTTGCTCCTTGGTTATCAGGCTTGGATGTTTTGACAAATGTTGCAAATGCCACAAACAGTAGTACGAAACAGGCAATTAATGTAGGTAAGGGTGAATCGCTGGATAGTGTGTTTAATGAGATTTCCGGTTCTATCACAAACTATACTGCAAAGAATGTAACAATTGAGGATACACTTACGAATGAAGTTGATCCAGTTGATAATTCTGAGTTAGTAGTTAAGGTTCTGGATAAAGATAAGAATGACGTAACAACAACAGAACAACAGGCAGGAAGTATTCAAGCAGTTTATGATCCGCAAACCAAAACAGTAACATTAGATTTTGACGATAACTATGAGTTGAAGGATGGATATACATATTCGGTAACTGTAAACATTAAAACAAATCAAAATGCAATTACCAAATATGAACAAAATAATTACACCTATCCAGATACAGGAGAAGCGGATACCGGTGCAACATCAGCAGGACAAAAGGGAATTTATTCCAATGTAGAAAATGCTGCAAAGGTAACATGGACTACCAATAATGAAAATAAAGAAGGAGCGTATAACCGACCGGTTGTACAGATTCCAGCGAAAGATATTCCGGTAGAACAAAAGAAAGAGCCGGTAAACTTTTTCCTGAATTTGTCCAGTTCAATCTTAGACACAGATGGAAATATTAGCGGACAGTCAGCAGCGGCATTTACCACCAGTGTTTCAGGACATTTTTCAGCGATGGATGATAATGTTCAAGGAATCGGCGTTGGAATACATGAAGATTTGAGAGTAGTAGTACCGCAAGATCACGATCACAATAAACAGACATCCAGTGGTGTTTATGGTGTAATCGGGGGTACATCAGAAACCAATGCAAAAGCGGTTGATGAAAAGATTCGAAAACTTGAACGTGGAACAAATGGAAATCAATCCGGTACAACCGATGAAACATATCAAATTGTAGATGGAAATGGAAAACCAGCGTTCCCGACAGATGAAGAAATCTTCCAATATATCAGAGATCATTGGAATACACCGAAAACAGGTGTTAATAAAAATCAAGATATCACTGTTAATGGTGTTCCGATAAATAAAGATAAGTTAACAACTGATAACTTTGCTATTCGGTGGTATGTATTTAAGGATCAAAAAGGTACGGAATACTGGCATATCGATGGAATATTAGTTCCGAAGAGTGGGATTCTTACTGTCACCAAGACATTTACAAATGCAGAGATTGCGCAAGCTGTATATGATCAATTCAAAATTAAGGTGACAGGAGATTTCCTTGGGGATAGTGCAAGTACAACAATTGAAAAAACTCTAGAAGATGCCGGAGAACCTGTGATAAATGAAGATGGAACAATAACATTTACATGGAATCTGGCAGTGTTCGGCTCACAGTATACTGTGGAAGAAGAGGGATATAACCTCGGTTCCAACAGCAAATGGGAATATGAATCTACCGAGTGGACTTATACGGATTCAAATGCTGAGGTAACTAAGGGTATAACGACTAGTGCTACAGTAACTACAAAACGTACTGCAGAAGATGAAAGTGCAAAAACACAAACGCTTGCTTTTACAAATAACTATAGTTCTAAAAATGAAGATACTTTACCTTATATTTCAGTGAGTAAAACATTTAAAGGACTATCTTCGAACCAAATTAGTAAGTTGGCTAGTCAGTTTAGTCTGATAGTTGAGAAAAACGAGGATAAAAATTTTAGAAAGGTATTAAGACTTGATGATAAAGATGTAATAGTTACTCCAGAGTTTATTCTAAATGATGTTATCCAGGATTATACCTATACTTGGAAAGTAGAAGGATGTACAACGGGAAGTTATACAGTGACCGAAAATGGAGAAAACGTGGATGAATATGATGTAACAACAGATGGAATTGGAAATGATGTAACGGTTACAGAAGGAAATTGGACATTTGATCCGAATATTCAAGAGGTTACATCTAATTCTGAAACTGATTTTGAAATGGCAAATGATGGGATGATAATGGCTACTTTAAAAGCAAATGGGGGATATCTTATCTGGACGAATCAGCGGTTATCTGTTACACAGAAAGCAGCAGTGATTGATGCAATTAATACACTTGAAGAGTTGAAGACTTTTAAAACTGGTGAGGCTACAGTAGAAAATACTCGTTTCTATTATGGGGATTCTTTGAAGGAAGGTATCACCATCAGTGATGGAACATTGAAGTATGATCCGGAATCAAGAAAATTATCTTTTTCCGGAAAGAGTTTATGGCAGCATGTTTGTACAGGAACATATTCAATGACTGGTATGCAGAATGCAGATATTGTTGTAACGAATAGTTATCAAGAGCAGAAGACAGCAATTGATCTTGTGAAACATGGAACCACTTATGACAATGACAATGCATTGGATGGGGCGAAATTTACTCTTTATGAAGGAACATTGTCAGGCGAAACAATGAGTTGGGAAAACGATCCAGTACAAGGCTATGAAGGATTTGCCGTATCAAGTACAGAGATCGAACTGGATTTGCCGGCAGGCTACTACAAGTTAAAAGAAATAGAAGCACCGGTTGGATATCATTTATTGAATGAAGAGATTGCTTTCAAAGTTGAGAACAGAAATGTAAGTTTGATTGATCCAACAACAGGAAATGTGATTAATACAAAACCTGAGATGTGGAAACTTGTGAATGAAGAAGGAAAAATAGTTCTTCACATTAAGAATGAGATGATTTACGAACTTCCACAATCCGGTGGATCCGGAATCTATTGGTACCTATTCGGTGGAGTGCTGCTTATGATGTCAGCGTCACTGATAGTATATAAAAAAAGACGCAGGGAGGTGCTGGAAAGAGAATAAGATGAAAAAACGATTTCCGGCGGCTTCCGAGTCGAAAACAAAAAATGAGGGTGCAGCTAAAAAATGAGGAAACACCTCGAAAGAAAAGGAGAAACATTATGAAGAAAATCAAAAAAATCTTAGCAATGGTCATGGCAATGGCAATGATTATGGGTCTGGGAATGACCGCAAACGCAGCAGATGAATTTGGCACTGATGAAATTAAAGTAACAAATTTAGCAACAAAGGGAACAAATACAGTTACGTATTATAAAATTTTGACACCGGATGTAACAAAAGATTCAGGATATAAGATTGTAGATGGTGTAACAATTAACGGATTTGATAGTGCAGAAACCTTTCTTAAAGCAACTGTAGCAGCCCAGAAAGCAGCGTTGGCTGAAAATAATTTAGGTGTACCTCAGAATGGTGGAGGTGTTGTTGGTACTACATGGAGCGCAACTGTAGAACCTGGTTACTATGCTGTGTATGTTAAAAGTGATGCAAACATTGTATATACAAATCCAATGATCGTATCTGTTCAGTATGATAAAGCAACAGAGAAAGAAGATGGTTCAGGATATGTATATAGTCTTCCAGCAAAACAAAAGAACAATGAAGTTGTGGCTAAATATACTTCTTTCCCGGTAGAAAAAGAAGGTAAGGATGCAGAAGATGATGTTGTTGAAATCGGACAGACAGCAACATATACAATCAATACATTCATGCCAGCAGGAGATAACGTTAAGACTTTTGTTCTTACAGATACATTGACAGGTGCTGAATATATCAAAAATTCTGTAAAAGTTAAAATTGGGGAATCCTCACTTGAAGATCTTACAAATATTGTATCATATAACGATGCGGGTAATATGGTAATTACCTTGACTAATTATCTGGAAGGTAATGCAGGTAAAGAAGTTGTTATTACATACGATGTAACAGTAAAAGCTATAAAAGTTGATAATAATATTGTAGCAACGGATGGAGATCACAAATTTGGTGAGGCTACAGAACACCTATATACAGGTTCTATCAAACTTACAAAATATAAAGATGCAGGGGTAACACCAATGGCAGGCGCTAAATTCGTTGTATTCAAAACAGCAGGTGATAAAACTCTGTATGCAGTAGTAGATGAAACAAATAATATCCAGAGCTGGACAGAAAACAAAGAGAACGCTACAAGATTAACAACAGATGAAGACGGTGTGATCCAGGTAAACGGTTTGAACCTTGGAATATATGGTTTCGAAGAGGTTGAAGCACCGGATGGATTTACAATCAATACAGATAAGCCGAAAGTAGAAGTGAAAAGAGAGAATACAACTGCAGAGGCAGAACTTACTCCGGTAGAAACATCATTGAACGATACAAACATTATCGGTCTTCCATCTACCGGTGGTATCGGTACAACACTTTTCACAATCGGTGGTATTGTGATCATGGTTGCAGCAGCAGCGCTGTTCTTTGCAAATCGCAAAAAAAGTGATAAATAATTTTAGACATAACAGAATTAGAAGACATTATTAGAGTGGAAAATCCGGGGCAGGAGCTCCTGTCCCGGATTTAAAAAATACAACAATAAGGAGAGTCCGGATGAAGAAGAAAAGCAGTATGATTGTAATTAGTCTTATATTTTTAGCCGGGTTGTCCTTGCTGCTGTATCCGTTTGTTTCAAACGCATGGAACACATATCGACAGGAACAGCTGATCAAAGGGTACGAATCGGTTGTTGAAGAAAAGGAAAAAGACGGAGCGATTGATTATGATGAAGAGATGGAGCGGGCAACTGCTTACAATGAGGCTCTTGTTCCAAGCATTTTGCCTGATTCCTTTGCAATTGCAGCAGCGGCAGACGAGCCGGATGCAGAGTACATGGCAGCGCTGAATCTGTCGGGAGACGGAATTATGGGCGTTGTGGAATGTCCGAAGATTGATATTTCACTTCCGATTTATCATACCAGTTCCAAGGAAGTTCTGGAGAAGGCAGCAGGACATTTGGAAGGAAGTTCACTTCCGGTTGGCGGGGAAAATACCCATGCCGTTATTACAGCACACAGAGGACTTCCGAGTGCAGCATTATTTACGGATCTGAATCGTATGAAAAAGGGAGATCATTTCCTGATTCATGTATTGAATGAGACGCTCTGCTATGAGGTGGATCAGATTCTGGTCGTGGAACCGGATGAGACAGATGCGTTGGCAGTGGAAGATGGAAAAGATCTGGTAACACTGCTTACCTGTACACCGTATGGAGTAAATACCCAGAGACTAATGGTTCGAGGACATCGTGTTCCGTATGTGGAAGAAGAGGTAGAGGAAGAAAAAGTACCGCTTAGCCAGTTTAGTCTCCACACAAGTTATTTCCTATGGGTTGTTGTGGGATTGCTCATTACGGGAGTATTTATTTTAATATTATATTTACGAGATAGAAAACTTTCTAAGAGAGAGCGGAAACGGCGCTCGAAGAGAAAGAAGGAGCGGCGGTTATGAAAAGAAAGATAATGAATATTTTATTCGCCCTGCTGTTTCTCGTGGGATTTTTGATACTGGCATATCCGACCATTGCAAATCAATGGAATACATATCGGCAGGAACGGCTGATTAGTCATTATGATACGGTGATGGAGAAGTTGGAGCCGGAAGACTTGACAGATGAATGGGCGCTCGCTCATAATTATAATGATTCATTTGCGGCGAATGATATTTACAGCGATGCCTTTGGAATCGAAGAGCAGGAGCTGGAAAATACGGAGTATTGGAAGGTGCTGAATATTGCCGGAGATGGAGTTATGGGGTATTTGTCAATCCCGAAGATCCATGTAAAACTTTCCATCTATCATGGAACTTCAGAGAAGGTTCTGGAGACAGGCGTAGGGCATTTGGGAGGAACAAAACTTCCGATCGGAGGCGAATCAACGCACAGTGTTTTGTCGGCACATCGGGGGCTGCCTAGTGCAAAGCTCTTTACAGATATTGATCAGTTGAAAGCAGGCGACCGTTTTTATATCCATGTATTAGACGAGAATCTGGCGTATGAAGTAGATCAGATTTTGCCGATGGTAGACAAAGATGACATGGAGA
Organism: uncultured Lachnospiraceae bacterium; assembly: GCA_905203555.1. Lineage (GTDB taxonomy): Bacteria > Bacillota > Clostridia > Lachnospirales > Lachnospiraceae > Schaedlerella. The sequence continues at coordinate 15,974 of CAJKWK010000018.1, read as the reverse complement.
CACTGAAACAGGTGCTGCAAGTCGAAGAAGGGCAGGATTATGTAACCTTATTTACCTGCACGCCATATGGTGTAAATACACATCGTCTGTTGGTCAGAGGCCATCGAGTTCCGTATGAAGGAGAACTGGAGGAGAAAGTGACACCGGTAGATACCATGGTAGAGTCTATACAGAATTATTATATGTTCTATCTGCTGTTGGGACTGGCGGTTACAATATTGGTAATATTAATCATAAGAAAGAAATACCATTCGCAAGGAGGGGAATAACTTGAGAAGAAAAGGAATTATGAAAAAAGGAGCAGCGTTGACGCTTGTATGTGCAGTAGCCTTTTCAGCATTTGCCCTGTCAAATTACAGGTCTTATGCGGCAGACCCGATAAATGTTGAACAAAACTGTAGTTTGACAGTGAATTTGGAGTCGGGCGGCTCAGAGTATGAAAAAGATTTGAAAGAGATGAAGATTCCGGTCACACTCTATAAGGTAGCTGATGTCGATGCCGGAGGCGATTTTACAGAAATCGCAGGTTTTGAGGGACTCGGTCTGGATCAGGTCAGCAGTGAAACAACGGCAGATGAGTGGAAGATCATGGCAGAGAAAGCGGAAGAGAAACTGACGGATACAACGGCAAATGCCGGAACGTTTGAGGTTCAGAATGGAGTAGGCAGCATAAGTGATTTGGCTACGGGTATGTATCTTGTAGTACCTGCAGAAACTTACAATACGGATTATTCATATCTCTATCAATTTACTCCATATCTGACAGCGCTGCCGGGAAATAATTATTATGAGAATGAAAATGATGACTGGATCTATGATACGCAGATCGGCTTGAAGGTTGAAAGAGAAATGCAGTATGGAGCGCTGACAATTTCAAAGGAATTGACCGGTTTCAGTCAGGTTACACAGGAAGGATATTTTGTGTTCCAGATCGAGGGCGAGAAGGATGGCGTAAAATACAGTAATGTGGCATCGCTTTCATTTGACAGTGATGGAACTAGAACGACAGTTGTCGAGCATATTCCGGCAGGAATGGAAGTGACTGTGACAGAAATCTACAGCGGTGGAAGCTATAAGCCGGATGGTGCTACTTCAATTAAGGTAGAGATTAAATCTGATCAGGCAGTGCAGGCAGGAATGCAGGGTGCATTTGTAGAATTCTCAAATACATACGATGGGAAATTGATTCCCGGAACCGGCGTATTGAATCAGTTTACTGCGCCGGAAGATGGCGGGGACTGGACCTGGAGTAATTCTACGATGGAATATGAGTAAAGGAGGCCAGAAAGCATGAAACGATTTCGAGGAAATAAGAAAGTCTGGCTGACAGCCGCTGCAATTGCTCTGGCTGGGGGAATCAGCCTAAATGGAGCTATTGCATATTTTACGACTTCTGTATCGGCAGATGGCGGACATACGTTAAAACTTGGAAGTACAACGAATATTGAAGAAGAATTTGGAGATTGGACGAAAGATATCAAGATTACCAATACCGGTGATGTGGACTGTTTTGTTCGTGTAAAAGTATTTGCGGGCAGCCAGTTTACATTGGAAATTGGAGGAAATGGCTGGACATCCGGAGCGGATGGATATTGGTATTATAAGGATCCGATTGAAGTGGGAGCAATGACGGAATCATTATTTGCAAAGATTCAGATTCCGGAAGAATTTGCAGAAGATTTTAATGTGGCAGTAGTACAGGAGAGTACACCGGTGCTGTATGACGAAAATGGTGAGGCGTATGCTGACTGGGAACTTGCTGTAAGTGAAGGAGGAATGTAAGAATGAGAAAGAGAAGGAAACACTCTCGTCTTCATAAATCTACAATTGCACTTTTTGCAGTTGCCGGTGTTCTTCTTGCAGGAAGTGCGATCGGAAGTACAAGAGCGGCGCTTACATATTATAGTGATTATTATTCAGCACAGCTGGGGACGCAGGAGATCGGAACAGCATTGCTGGAAAATGGTTCTGATGTGACTTCTGAGGAAGGCGGCGTATTGCTTGGCGATATGCAGGATATGAAAATTGATCTTGGGAAGAAGTATCAGGAAGAGCTTGCAGTGACAAATACAGGAGATATCGATCAGTATGTACGAGTTCGAATCTATAAGAGCTGGACGGATAAGGAAGGCAGAAAAGATCCGACCCTCTCTCCGTCTTATATTGATTTGAATATGAATCCGCAGGGGGGCTGGCTGGAAGATGAAGCGGCTGCAACTGCAGAACGTTCAGTTTGGTATTACACAAAGCCGCTGGCTCCGGAAGAGGTAACCTCTCTTTTGACAGATACTGTTCGGATTGATCAGCAGGTAGCTTCTAAGGTGAAGACGGAGACTGAGATTGTAGACGGAAAACAGGTAACGACAACGGTATATGCCTATGACGGATATACCTTTCATGTAAAAGCGGAAGTGGATGCAGTACAGAATCACAATGCGGCAGATGCAATAAAGAGTGCATGGGGCGTAGATGTGACGATGGATGGAAATATGATTGCGGCAGTAGAGTAGGGAGGAGATAGTCATGAAAAAAAGTATATTAAGTCTTATTCTGACCGTTGCTTTAGTGGCCGCCGTACCTATGGGAGTTTCGGCAGAAACAATTTCCGGAAGTGATGCGTGGGAAGTGTCTTTTAACGGGAAAGGGCTGGAAAGTAATTTTAAGAATACAGATCTGGATGATGTAATCTACGAAATGCAGCCGGGTGATACTGCAGCAATGCAGATTCAACTGACGAACAATCACAAAAAGGATGCTGACTGGTATATGTCCAATGAAATTGTACAGAGTATGGAGGACAGTACGGCTGCATCAGGTGGAGCATATGGATATCTGCTGACCTATACAGATGCTCAAGGAAAGGAAACAGTGATTTTTGATAGTGAGTCTGTTGGTGGAGATGATGTAGAAGAAGGTGAAGGTCTTCATAAGGTGAGTGAATCACTGGGCGAGACATTTTATCTGGGGCGTCTTACAAGCGGAGCTTCCGGTGTGGTTGGCTTGAAGGTTACGTTGGATGGTGAGACGTTTGGCAATGAGTATCAGACTCAGCTTGCAAAAATGGATATGCAGTTTGCGGTTGAAGAGGCGCCGGAGGATCAGATCGTGACAACGGAAGTGAAAAAGCAGCCGGGAGATGGAGCAGTGATTATTAAAACCGGAGATGATTCGAATGTGATGCTCTATGTTTCTTTGGCAGCGCTGGCAGTGGGATTGATACTGATCATTCTTGCATTTAAGAGACGACAGAAGGAGGACCGAAAGTATGAGAAGAAGAAATAAAATGATAAAGGGACTCTTATCTGTGATGGTGCTGACCGGGGTTTTGGCGCAGGGAGTGATGGCGGCTGAACCGACAGGGCCGTCTGAGGAACATCCGTATACATATACGGTTACACTTTCTGCAGGAAAGCAGGGCACATTTGCCGATGGAGATACCATTGTTCGAGAAAATTTGAATTATGGAGATTATGTAAATTTTGACTGGAGAGATCAGCTGACACTGAAGGATGATAAATATTACGCAAAGGGAATCCGCCGAAGTGGTGAGGATAACAGTAATTCTTTTATTACAGATCAGGTGCAGGTGACCGGAGATGAAGATTATGTGGTTGCCTATGGTGTGTTGGGTGATATGGTTGCCTATACAGTGCAGTATCTGGATGAAAATGGAAATGAGCTGGCTCCAAGCAAAACATATTATGGTTCCGTAGGGGATCGGCCGGTAGTTGCATTTCAGTATATTGAAGGGTATTTGCCGCAGGCATACAATCTGACAAAGACGTTGAGTGAAAATGAGGCGGAAAATGTATTCCCGTTTGAATATGAACCTGCTTCTGAGATTCGAAATGTTACGGTGATTGTAGATGACGGTACAACTGTTGTTACAACGCCGGGAGCAGGAACTCCGCAGGGAAATGCCGGTGCAGGTGGAGCAGATGCCGCTGGAAATGCCGGAGAAAATGCCGGGGAAAATGCCGGAGATGATACGCAGGAAGTGGATGACGAAGAGGTTCCAAAAGATCTTGTAGATCTGGATGATGAAGAGGTTCCGCTGGCGAAGGAAGATCTGGAAGACGATACGATCAGAGAGACTAGCGTGATGCCGATTGTTTTTGGTTCACTGATTGCTCTTATTGCAGTTGCGATAATTGTTGGAGCTGTGGTATATTATAAAAAGAATAAGAAATAAACGGATTTGAAAGCCTGTCGCAGCAGCGGCAGGTTTTTAAAGATTTATCCGTAATTCTATACTTTCTATACTAAAATATAATAAAAAGAGACGGCAGGAAATGTATATGGCGACAGAAAGAAAAAAGAGACGAAAAGTAGATCCAAATGAGAGACAGAAAGAGAACAGAGGGCATCGCAGAGCAGGACGATGGCTGAATGGAATTGGGATGGTTCTGTTATTGCTTGTTATTGTGGTTTGTATTCCACTTACTGTTCCAAGGATTTTTGGATATCAGGTGTATAATGTGATCAGTGGAAGTATGGCACCTGCTATTCCCACCGGAAGTCTGGTATATGTGAAAAGTGAGCCGGCAGGAGAGATTGAAACGGACGATGTGATTGCTTTTTACAGTGCAGCTGATACGGGAGCGATCATTACGCACCGGGTGTTGGAAAATCATACGGTATCCGGAGAATTTATTACAAAGGGGGATGCCAATGAGCAGAAGGATCCGCTGCCTGTGGAGTATGAATATCTGCTTGGGAAAGTGGTGTTAAGTGTTCCGGTTTTGGGAGAGATTCTGGCTATGGCAGCTTCTGCGCAGGGGAAGATTGCAGTTGCCTGTATGATAGGTGCATCTATTTTGTTTTTCCTTTTGGGAAGCCGTTTTAGTGATGTGTGATTTTTTTGTTTTTCTCTTTTATTTTTCGCACAATTAAAGTATAATGTACATATATATCAAGAATGAGCGGCGAGGTGTGCTATGAAAAAGAAAAAGAACGTAAAGAAAGAACTGCAGCCGTACGAGATTGGGGAACTGGACCAATATCTGTTCGGGCAGGGAACACATTATGAGATTTATAAAAAGATGGGTGCTCATGAAGTTACGAAAGATGGCGTGAAGGGTGTGTATTTTGCTGTATGGGCACCTCATGCGAAGAGGGTATCGGTAATCGGTGAGTTCAATGAGTGGGATTTCGATGCAGATTATATGGAACGTCAGGAGCCGATGGGAATTTATACTTGTTTTGTACCGGGTGTAAAAGAAGGGGAGCTGTATAAGTTCTGTATTGAAACTCAGCAGGGAAAACGTTTATTCAAGGCAGATCCTTTTGCAAATTATGCGGAGAGACGTCCGGGAACAGCATCCCGCATTGCAGATATTTCTCACTTTAAATGGACGGATAAGGCGTGGATGGATGCGCGGAAGCTGTGGGACAATAAGGTGAATCCGATGTCTATCTATGAGGTGCATCTGGGATCCTGGATGCGTCATCCGGGACGAGAAGACGAAGGTTTCTATACATATCGTGAATTTGCTGTTGCAATTGCGGATTATGTAAAGAAGATGGGATATACACACGTTGAGCTGATGGGTATGGCAGAGCATCCGTACGATGGTTCCTGGGGATATCAGGTGACGGGGTATTATGCGCCGACATCACGTTATGGAACACCGGAAGATTTTGCATATATGATTGATTATCTGCATAAAAATAAAATCGGTGTTATTTTGGACTGGGTTCCGGCACATTTTCCAAAGGATGCGCATGGACTGGCTGATTTTGACGGAACTCCGACGTTTGAATACGCAGATCCGAGAAAGGGCGAACATCCGGATTGGGGAACAAAGATTTTTGATTTTGAGAAACCGGAGGTGCAGAATTTCTTAATTGGAAATGCGTTGTTCTGGATAGAGCATTTTCATGTGGATGGACTTCGTGTGGATGCTGTTGCATCTATGTTGTATCTGGACTATGGAAAACAAGATGGACAGTGGGTTCCGAATAAATATGGAAGCAATGAGAATCTGGAAGCGATTGCTTTCTTCAAACACCTGAATTCTGTTGTGTTAGGCAGGAATCCGGGCTGCATGATGATTGCGGAAGAGTCTACTGCATGGCCGAAGGTAACCGGTGCACCGGAAGAGGATGGTCTGGGATTTAGTCTGAAGTGGAATATGGGCTGGATGCATGATTTTACGGAATATATGAAACTGGATCCGCTATTCCGTAAGAATGCACATTATATGATGACGTTCTCGATGGAGTATGCTTATAGTGAGAATTATATTCTGGTACTTTCTCATGATGAGGTTGTTCATCTGAAGTGTTCGATGCTCAATAAGATGCCTGGACTGGGATTTGATAAGTTTGCCAACTTGAAGGTTGGATATGCCTATATGATGGGACATCCGGGTAAAAAACTTTTGTTTATGGGACAAGAGTTTGCACAGCTGCGAGAGTGGAGCGAAGAGCGTGAACTGGATTGGTATCTGCTTTCCGAGAGACCGCATCAGGCGATTCAGAACTGGGTGGAAGATTTGCTTCACTTATACAAGAAGAATCGTGCATTGTATGAGTTAGATACAGAACCGGAAGGTTTCAACTGGATCAATAAGGATGATTTGTTTAGGAGTATTTTCAGTTTCACACGTCATTCTAAGGATAAGAAAAAGAATTTGTTGTTTGTATGTAACTTTACACCGATGGAACGTCCGGATTATCGCGTTGGCGTACCGCGAGGCAAGCAGTACAAGCTCGTATTGAACAGCGATGACGCCAGATATGGTGGCAGCGGGGAGGAGCGCCCGTTGGTTTATAAGGCGAAAAAGGGTGAGTGCGATGGTCAGCCATATTCATTTGCATATCCACTTCCGCCGTATGGTGTTGCAGTATTTGAATTTTAAAAGTCTTATCTTAAATTAGTTAAGTATTCATTATAATAAAAAGTATTTTGTATAATAAAATAAAAATATTTTGTGAAAAATGCCGGATTGCTTTTTGGTGATCCGGCATTTATAATAAAAGAACTTCTTCGGACGTATCTTATAGCGTCCGGTCGTTTTAAAAACAAGTTCTTGTTTTTAGAACACTCTATAAGTATCTAGTAAGAATCCGGCAGTTCTGCCAGAAACTCACAAGATTTTATATTTTGAAAAGGCTTTTGCGAAAAAGAGGGATATGGTAGAATAAAGGAACTTGCAAAACAGATGTTTCGATTGCAGCGAGAGGGAAAATCATGCGAAGAGATTGCGGAGATCTGTGCGCTTTCTGTAGCTGAGGTGAAGAGTATGCTTCTGGGTGAGAATTCCTGAAGTTAAGTAAAAAAATAGAAGAAAAAGGGAGTTCCTTTTCCTTCTATTTTTTGATAAGACTCTATTTTGAAATCAATCTAAGACGCATTTTGTTTCATTCGTTTTATTACTTTCAGACGAGTGAATTCTTCTCGTTCTTTTTCTTCCAACGCATTTGTAATGGAGTATACAAGATTTGTATACATTGGAATTGTAATATTTTGAAGTGCATTTGCACGTTTTTGAGTCTTTTTAATGTTGCTTGCCAGACGATAAGCGGCATTTTCTACCATTGAAAGTTTTACCGTCAAGTCTTTTACTTTTTGAAATGCTTTTGTAGCGGCATCAATGGATTCACGCGTTGTACTAAAGGAGTACGTAGGCATTTCATTTGCAGGTGTATATTTTACATGGGGAATCTCGGTTCCCATGATGCTTCGGGTCTGGATTGTGATGGAGTTCTCAATCGGGACAGTATAAGCAAGTTGGGAGACCATACTGATTCCATGTTCAATATTAGCACGCTGAAGACATGCATAGGCATAGGTAAAGGTGGAATCAATTTCATTCTGAATATCGCGGGCTTCGTCAATCAAATCCATCAGCTCACGAATCAGGATATTCCGCTTTTTGTCCATCAAATCATACCCTTGTTTTGCCAGGGTTAGTGAATTTTTGGCGAGCATTAAATTTCCTTTTGTGGGAAATGTACGCGGGTCCATGAAATCCCTCCTTTTATTAGTCTTCTTTTACAGTTGGCTTATAGTATTTTGCCAGAATCTTGGTATCTACACGATCCAGTTCTTCTTTTGGAAGAAGTCCCAACAGTTCCCAGCCAAGATCTAAAGTTTCTTCAATAGTACGGTTTTCTGTTGGTCCCTGCCCAATGTAGCGGGTCTCGAATTCTTTTCCGAATTCCAGATACTTTTTATCGATTGGTGATAATTCGTCTTCACCAATAACGGAAGCAAGATTTCGTGCTTCTCCTACTTTTGCATAAGCAGCAAAGAGCTGGTTCGCAAGATCCTGATGATCTTCTCTTGTATATCCGGCACCGATACCGTCTTTCATCAGTCGTGACAGAGACGGCAGAATATTGATCGGCGGATAAATGGATTGACCATGCAGTCCACGATCCAGTACAATCTGTCCTTCGGTAATATATCCGGTCAAGTCAGGAATCGGATGTGTGATATCGTCGTTTGGCATTGTCAGAATCGGAAGCTGTGTAACAGAACCGTTGACGCCCTGTACAATACCGGCACGTTCATAAATAGTGGCAAGTTCGCTATAAAGATATCCTGGGAAACCTTTACGGCTAGGGATCTCTCCTTTTGAGGAAGAAACCTCTCGCATGGCTTCAGCAAAAGAAGTCATATCTGTTAAAATAACCAGAATATGCATATTCAGTTCAAATGCAAGATATTCTGCTGTTGTCAGCGCTACCTTTGGCGTAATCAGACGTTCCACTACCGGATCGTTTGCAAGGTTCAGGAACATTGCTACGTGGTCGGATACACCGCTTTCCTCGAAGGTACGGCGGAAGAAGTCTGCAACATCATGTTTGACTCCCATAGCTGCAAAAACGATAGCGAACTGCTCTCCGGAGTTATCACCCAGAGAAGCCTGTTTTACAATCTGTGCAGCCAGCTGATCATGCGGCAGACCATTTCCGGAGAAAATCGGGAGTTTCTGTCCGCGGATCAGAGTTGTCAGTCCGTCGATCGCAGAAATACCGGTACGAATATAGTTACGCGGGTATTCGCGGCGCACCGGATTCAAAGGAAGTCCGTTGACATCACGTTTTAAGGTAGAGGTCAGCGGTCCCAGATCATCAATTGGCTGACCGATTCCATTGAATGTACGTCCCAGCATATCCGGGGAGAGTGCAATCTCCATAGGATGTCCGGTCAGTCGTGTGTGTGTATTTACAAGGGACATATTTTCAGAGCCTTCGAATACCTGAATGACAGCTTTGTCTTCGTAAACTTCTACAATACGTCCGATTTTGCGTTCTGTACCATCTACGACAAATTCTACGATTTCGTCGAAGAACGCATCCTGAACGCCCTCAAGAGCAATCAGAGGGCCGTTGATACTACTTAAACCTAAATATTCAATTGACATGGTATCATTCCCTCCTTATGCATTCTTTTCCAGCACGCACTGGTAAAATTCGTCAATATCTTTTTTGTATTGTGCAAACATTTCCAGACGGTCGTTTGGAACATCGTATTTGATGGCAATGACCTTTTCGAAAATATTTTCTGATTTAAGGACAGACATCGGATGTCCCATTGTAACCAGTGCACGCGCTTGTTTATATAAATATAAAATTGTATCCATCATGAGGAACTGTTTTTCCATGGAGACACAAGTATCATCCTTATGGAATGCATTCTGCTGGAGAAATCCGAGACGGATAACACGTGCAATTTCCAGAATCAGTTTCTGATCATCCGGAAGTACGTCACTTCCGATCAGTTTTACAATTTCCAACAAGCTGCTCTCCTGATTGAGAAGAGCCATAATCCGGTTGCGGTAATCTACAAATTTTGGAGATACATGATCCTGATACCATGGCGCTAAGTCTCCCAGATATTCACTGTAACTTGTAAGCCAGTGGATGGCAGGGAAATGTCTGGAGTAAGCCAGACTTTTATCCAGTCCCCAGAAACAGCGGACAAAACGTTTTGTATTTTGTGTAACCGGTTCAGAGAAGTCACCACCCTGTGGGGAAACTGCTCCGATGATTGATACGGAACCGTCAGTGCCGTTTAAGTTGTGCATCATACCGGCTCTCTCGTAAAATGCTGAAAGCCGGGAAGCCAGATAAGCCGGGAAACCTTCTTCCGCAGGCATTTCTTCCAGACGTCCGGAAAGCTCTCGGAGCGCCTCAGCCCAACGGGAAGTAGAGTCTGCCATGATTGCAACATCATATCCCATATCACGATAATATTCTGCCAGTGTAAGACCGGTATAAATAGACGCTTCACGAGCGGCAACCGGCATGTTGGATGTATTGGCAATCAAAGTGGTTCTGTCCATTAAAGGATTGCCTGTTTTCGGGTCTGTCAGTTCACTGAACTCTTCCAGTACCTGTGTCATTTCATTACCACGTTCTCCGCAGCCGATATAGATAATAATATCGGCATCAGACCATTTTGCAATCTGGTGCTGGGTCATTGTTTTTCCGGTTCCGAATCCACCCGGAATAGCTGCTGTACCGCCTTTTGCAATCGGGAACATTGTATCAATGATACGCTGTCCTGTTACAAGCGGAATAGAAGCAGGGAAACGATGATGTGTCGGACGAGCGGTACGGATCGGCCACTTCTGCATCATTGGAAGTTCTTTTTTGGAGCCGTCGCTCAATTCCAGTGTTACGAGTGGTTCCAGAATGGTGTAATCTCCATCCGGAACAACAGCTGTGACGGTTCCTTCCACATCCGGCGGAACCATACATTTGTGTACAATTGCACGTGTTTCAGGAACTTCTGCGATGATGTCTCCTCCATGCAGATAATCACCGACAGAGACCGTCATGTGTGCAGACCAGCGTTTGTTGATATCGAGTGAATCAACACTGACACCACGTGTGATAAATGCGCCTCCTTTGTCTGCAATCCGTTCCAAAGGGCGCTCAATTCCATCAAAAATATTATTCAGAATTCCAGGTGCAAGTGTAACTGATACTGCATCACCGGTAGCAGTTACCTCTTCGCCCGGTTTCAATCCTGATGTTTCTTCGTATACCTGAACGGTTGTCATGTCTTTATCCAGAGAAATGACTTCTCCTACGAGTTTTTCGCGGCCGACGTAGACCATTTCAGACATACGAAATCCGGTATTGCCTTTTAAATAGATGACGGGACCGTTGATTCCGTAAATTTTTGCAGTTTTAAGCAATGCCGTCACCTCCCGAGAATAAAAATCTGTCGTATTCATTACGCAGTTGTGTTTTAAATGAGTTATCAATCAAAATATTGCGTCCGCGGATAACAGCACGAACGCCGCCGATGAAGTCTTCAGCGCTGACGGTCAGTCTTACACCTGTAGCATCTTCCAGGTCAGAGCGTTTTTGCTCATCAGAAGGATTGATGTAGATCGTCATCAGCTCTCCATCAGCAAAAACAATTGCCTTGCGGATGCATTTGACGAGAAAATCTTCATAAGCATCTGTTTTCATGTAAGCATCAATGAGAGACAATGTCTCTTCAAATATTTTATCTTTTAATTCCTGCTGGACTTTTCCTTGTTTACGTTTGAGCTCCAGCTGGGCTTTGGCAGTGGCTTGATTTAGCTGCTGTCTGGCATTCACAGTCTCACCTTTGATGCGAGTTTCAGACTGCAGCATCGCCTCCTCTTTATGGTCTTTTAAAACTTTTTCCAGAGCCGCGCGGTAATTATCAATGATCGCATTGCCTTCTGCGCGTGCCTCCTCCATGGAGACTGTCTGTAAATGTTCGATTTTTTCTTCCAGAGTCAAGAGGATATCCTCCCTTCTATAATTTTACTCCGATTGCTTCGGTTACATAGGATGTGATAAAGTCCTTTTTACGGCCGGTTCCATGCCTGTCAGGAATTTCAACCAGCAGTGGCATTTTTCGTTCCAGACGAAATTGATCCAGAATATCGGGGAATTCCCGACCGAATTTTTCTGTCAGGAGAACAATGCCGACAGTCTTGTCTTTCAGAACCTTTTCCAGCGCTTCCTTCAGTTCGCTGCGTTCATGAACGACAACACCGTCTACGCCTGCGAGACGCATTCCTGTATAGGTATCGACATTATCACTGATCAAATACATTTTCATATTACAATTTACCAAGGATCATGAAGGAGATGATCAGTCCATACAGACATACACCTTCTGCAAGTCCTACGAAGATCAGTGACTTACCAAGTACGCTGGAATCTTCGCTGATTGCGCCAAGTGCTGCACTTGCAGCGCTTGCTACGGCAATACCACCGCCGATACAGGATAAACCGGTAACCAGTGCGGCTGCGATATAGCCAAGACCAGTTGACAGAGCTGCTCCGCCGTCAGCAGATGCAGCGTGTACTTCCGGGCCGCCGAGCAGCATGATGGAAGCAATGGCAAATGCTCCGAAGAAGAAAAATGCATTTACACCGATTGTTCTTTTGTAACGTTTTTTGTTCTTTTCACCGATCAGATAGTATCCGAAAGGTACGATAATGCTTAAGATTAAAGCTGCAATAAAAATGAGTTTTGTTGTCAAAGTCATGATAAAATCCTCCTTAAACTTGAATGTAAATCTTTTGATTTAGTGTTTTTTCGCTTTTTTTGGTGTTGATTTTGTATATGGATTAAATGCGCGGCCGGAACCTTTATAGAAACGGCTGAACATTTCATAATATTCCAGACGAAGTACCTGAATACCAACGATCAAACCTTCCATTCCACATACAAAGAGATTTCCAAGTATGACAATAATCCAGTTTGGATTGCCTTCTTCAACTCCGGCCAGCATCAGCACCACTTCCATCATTGCTGCATGGCTGACAGCGAATGCTCCGATACGGACAAAGGAAAGTGTATTAGAGAAGTAACTCAGCAGTGTTTCAAACAGTTCGAAAAATCCCTGAACTAAGAACATTGCTTTGCTTTCTTCCATCTTATCAGTGCGCTTCTGGAGCTTCTTGGTCAATGGTTCTTTGAACAAGATCAGAAGAAGCGGAATTCCGAACATTACTGCCATGACGATACCGCCCGGAGTTTTGTGTCCGGTCATAAATAATACGATCGTTGCTACTACGGAAGCATAAAATACCAGTCCGGCAGCACCGTTAACATCAAACCATGCAGCTCCGGGATCATGACTTCGGAGAGCATTAATAATATGAAGAATCATTGTAAAGATAATGACACCCATACCAAATGCGACTGCAACAATAAATACAGTATTTAGTTTTCCAATAAACGGCAGTGTTGTCATGCTGTTGATCGGCCGCAGCCAGACCGCATCGATAATGTCTTCAAAGCCGAAAATACTTCCAAACATAAAGCCGAAGAATGTGGAGAAGATACCGGCTGTACCAATGATTCCGGCAAGAGGAATCTTCTTCCAGAAATACAGCAATCCGCCGCCCAGAGCCAGTAAAAGACCCTGTCCTACATCTCCGAACATGGCACCGAATATAAAGGAATACGTCAGACCAACAAAGATTGTCGGATCCATCTCATTGTGTGCCGGGAGTCCATACATCTGTACATACATTTCAAATGGTTTGAACAGTTTTGGATTTTTCAGTTTTGTAGGCGGTTCGCCAAAGTATGTTTCTTTGTCTTCTTCTACCATAATGAAGATCTTATCATCATTTTTAGTTTCTTCTAAGAACTTTTCAACATCATCTTCAGCCATCCATCCGCAGAGAATGTAAGAATCCTCTTCATTATCCTGCATACGTGCCGCCATCTTACGGACATCAAAGTTCTTGGACATTTCTTCTAAGCGCTGATGTGCTGCAACTAGCTGCGGAGCACGATCGGCCAGCATCTGAAAGACTTCTTTGTTCAGATCGTTGATCTTTTTCGTTGTTTCGTCAATCTCTTTTTCCAGTTCCCGATACAAATCTGCCGGTGTACCATCAGAAACCAGATTGAGGGTGATCCGTTCAAAATGAAGAGAGCGGAATACCGCATCTACTTTCAAGGATTCACCAGGGGATACAAAGTAAGCGCCGTATACAGAGCTTTCATCCCGTTCTCCCTCTACGAAGATCGCTGTCAGATCATTCATCAGATATTTCTGCATCTTGTGATAATACTCAATCGGAATCCGGCCGAACCGGTAATTGATGTATTTGTAGTTCATGACATCCTGGAGCTTGCAGTCCAAAGGACGGAACGGAGCGATGTCGCGCTGCTTGTTGCGGCATTCTTCAATATCTTTTTTGTAGTTTTCTTTTTTCTCCTGCATGTTTAAGTAATCCGTATTTGTTTTGCGGACCAGCTCAAACATTTCATCCAGACCAAGAGATGTATCCGGAGTGATTTCATCCGGATTCTCCAATAGACCAACGAATTGGTTTGCAATGGAAAGAGAATCCCGATATGGATTCAGTTCCACAAATGGACGGAGATTATCGACTGTCTTTAATTCGGACAGAGCTGATTCGAGCTGTATCTCATACTTGGAGAGATATTGCTCGGTTACGCGGTCGATATCATCCCGGGGTCCGGAAATGTTGATAAATTTCATTTTTACAATCATTGCGTTTTACCTCCCACATAAGCCAACGTTTCGCCTGGTGACAAACCATAGCGAATACACTCTATTGCAGTGGTCAGCCTTCTTAGTTCGTCTTCCTTTAGAAATAGATAAGTGTTGATCGTTGCAATGGAATAAGGGTTTTGCCGACGATCCATTTTGTATAGGTGGTTCAGACATTCTGAATACATCTGTTCAATGGTGAGCCCGCCGGAAAAATCATAATGCTGTGCATAAGAAGTTTTCTGAAATGCAGTGATCATGTCTTCCGCGGATGCGGTTTCCACAATTTCCTTGATCAACTCCGTTGATATTTTGTAATGAATTGGAACAAGAAGAGAATAGATATCTGCGGGAGCCATATTGTAATGTTTTTTCGCGCGGTATATCCACTGCAGGTTCAGAAGATCGATCTTAGTTCCGCAGTCTCTCAAGTAAAGTTCCAGTTCTTTTTTGTTTTTCAGTACTTTTTTGCTTTCCTTCCATATAGAAGAAAAATAGTACTGATCCAGTGTCAGGTCATAGTCAAACAGTGTGATTGACGGTTTATCCCGCAATTTGTTCAGCGGTTCATAATATTCAGTACCTTTGAGATTGTCAACCAGCTCATCGGTTGTACGAGACGTGATGAGTTTGTCAATGGAGATCTGAGAATACTTATCAAAAAAAGGCTTTTTGTAGTTCAGATCAAAAGGTTCCTGATAATGATTGATGACGATACGGAAACAATAATTGATCAAGTCAATTTCGTAGCGTCTGATATAAAGCTTTAAAAACTTCCTCTGTGAAAGGGTACAGAACTTGTAAATCTTAGAATACTCATAGTAAAGCTGGCGGGTTAAGATCTTCTCAATATCACCACGGTGAAGTTGAGCATCGTCCAGCAGATTAAGCACATAATCGTAAGAAGAATTCTCTTTTAAATAAGAAACAACTTCCGGTACGCTATGTAGATTTGCAATTTCTTCGAAGTTTTCCGGCCTTAACAGTTTGGCTTCCATGGCCCGCACTTTGGTTACAATTCCACTGTAACTAAGTAGAGTTCCCATAAGTTTACACCTCTGTAATCCGTTTTAATATATCTTGTGCATAGCGTGTGTGATACTCGTTATACTGTCGTTGCAGCTCAGTGATGGAGTCGTCATTCTCAACGCTCTGCTCGTTCAGTAAGGCGGATGTTCGTGTTTCAAGATCATCCCGAATCTGCTGAATCTTGCTCATTGTTTGACTTTCCAGTTCCTGATCAAAAGCATTACGCTTGGCACGATATTCGTGATCCAGCGATTCTTTCTGCTTTTCAGCATTGGCAACAATGGCGGAAGCTGCAGATTCTATCTCGGATATTTTTTTGATAACAGATTCCATATTAACCTCCTGTCGTAGATTTTTTTAAATCATAAAAAAGCACATAATCATACATTCTATGATTTAATGATAATATAATACAACTTTATCAGAAAAAATCAACGGTGTTTAAGAAAAAAAATCGGA